>JARLGN010000245.1 GCA_031292775.1 Acidobacteriota bacterium
CCGCTGGAAGCCAACGTGCTACAATCCTAAAGGAATAAGTGTTTTATGTTTCCGAACGGACCTCACAATGAATAGGACCCCGGCTTTTAGACTGACCACGCTCTCGCTCGCCCTTCTGAGCCTGGTACTTGTGGGGTTCGGGTTTCTTAACTACCAACAGCGTGGTCTGTTCCAAAACCCCGACGATGGTGTTTCCTGGATTGACACCCCCCAGGGGGTAACGGCTTGGATTGTTACGCGTGGCGGGCCTGCGGACCGTGCCGGAATCCACGAAGGCGACCAGCTTAAGGCGATCAATGGACAGGCCATTATGACCGAGGCGGAGGCCGTCCAGCAGATTTACCGCCTCGGCGTATGGTCGCTTGCTGCCTACAGCTTGTCTCGGAATGGCGAACCCTTTGAGACCAGCCTCGTCCTCGACGCGCAAGCCAATGCGGGGTCCGTCCGACACTACCTGGCGTTGGTGGGCTTACTTTATCTCCTGATCGGCACCTTCATCCTTTTCCGGCGCTGGACAGCGCGCAAATCCGGCCATTTCTATGTTTTTTGCCTGGCTTCCTTTGTTCTTTACACCTTTGCTTACACCGGCAAGCTGAATCTGTTTGACTGGACAATTTATTGGCTGAACGTTGCCGCGTGGGTCCTGCAGCCCGCCCTCTTTCTCCATTACTGTTTGACGTTTCCTGAGCCCCTTCCACCGTTACGCGAACGCCGATACTTGACGCCCCTTATCTATTTGCCTGGAGTCGCGCTGGGAGCATTCCATGCGTTGGTGGCAACCGACGTTCTCGTCCTCCCTGTCTCACTCTTGCAGGCGCGCTGGCTGCTCGACCGAATCGAGTTGTTTTATTTGGGCGCCTACTTCCTGGCCGGCGCTTTGGCGCTGCAATACGCCTATTCTCGTGCAAGCACTGCCGTATTGAAGCATCAACTTAAGTGGGTTACCTTGGGAACCTGGGTGGCGATTGTGCCCTTTGCCGCCCTTTACGCCCTACCGTATTTCCTTGGATTTGTCCCCAACGCATGGATGAACGCTTCCGCCCTCTCACTGGTGTTCCTGCCGGTCACTTTTGGCTATGCCATTGTGCGTTACCGGTTGATGGATGTGGACATCATCTTTCGGCGCGGCCTTTCCTACACCCTGGCAACGGCCGGCATTGTGGGCGTGTATTTCGGCATTATCGCTTTGTCCGCGGATTTCTTCCGCGCCACAGTTCCCCGCAGCGCCTGGGTGGTGGCGATTGTGCTCACCGCCATCCTGTTTCAACCCGTGGTAAATTACATCCAGCAGTGGGTGGACCGCCTCTTCAACCCCGAGCGTTATGATTACCGCCGCACTCTGTTGGAGTTCGCGCGTGAGCTCACTTCCGAATTGCACGTCGACAGCCTGCTCCAGCAGATTTGTGATCGTCTATCGGACACTCTGAGCGTGGACCGTCTCGCGGTCTTCCTGGCCGCGGAACCGGAGGGCTTCCGCCTGGTGCGTTCGCGTGGCATGAATTACACGGGCAAGCTTGACACCAGTTTCCTCGACCCGGACCAACCGTCGCTGGCGAAAGGATATCTTTTCTTCTTTGACAACATCAGGCGGGCCTACGGCTTTTCTCCATCCGCGCAAAAATCCATCGAACAACTCAGGCTGCATTATTACCTTCCCTTTAAGGTCAAAGAACGCACGCTTGGTTACCTGGGTTTGGGCAAGACGCGCGATGGCGATTATCTTTCCAGTGAAGATATCGACCTCCTGCAAACGATTTCCGGCTATGTCTCGATCGCCCTGGAGAACGCCCGCCTGTATGAATCGCTGGAATTACGGGCCCACGATTTCCAGGCCTTGCGTGATTTCAGTCAAAACATTATTGAATCCATCACCGCCGGCGTACTGGCCTGCAACCTGGAAGGGACCGTGGACGCGTGGAATACCGCCATGGAGCGGCTGTATGGGATTAGCCGGTCCGAAGCGCTGGGCAGAACCTTGGAAGCCATCTTCCCGCCGGACCTCCGGGCTGAGCTGTCGCGCGATTCCGATCCCCATCACACGTTTAATTTGTACAAATTCCGCCTGCGCAATGCGGAGGACCGCAGCTTGATTGTGAACCTCTCGGCAGTGCCACTGATCGGAAAAGAGGACCAGGTGATTGGGCGGTTGTTGATCTTCACCGACCTGACTGAACGTGTGAACCTGGAAGACCAGTTGATGCAGGCAGAAAAGCTCTCTTCCATTGGATTGCTGGCGGCGGGCGTCGCGCACGAAGTGAATACGCCGCTCGCGGTTATCACTTCCAACGCCCAGATGCTGTTGCGGCAGATGGACCCGGATGACCCCCGCACGCGTACCCTGGAAAAAGTCATCGCCCAGGCATTTCGCGCTTCCGAGATCGCCAATAGCCTTCTAAAGTTTTCGCGAATCGACAGCAGTGAATACTCCGACCTGGACGTAAACCGCGTGATCAGCGAAAGCCTCTCCCTGGTCGAACCCATGCTGAAGGCTGCCAAGGTCACAGTTAATTCCCAGCTCAAAACCGCGCTGCCGGCCGTATATGGAAATGCCGGGAAGCTCCAGCAGGTTTTTATGAACCTGATCATGAATGCGCGGGATGCCATGCCTCGCGGTGGAGAACTTACCATTGCCACGGAGACTGAGAACTCCACCGTGCACGTGGAAGTCTCTGACAACGGCGTCGGAATCCCTGCCGATCACCTCAACAAGATTTTCGATCCCTTTTTTACCACCAAGGCTACCAGCAAAGGCACAGGCTTGGGCCTTGCAGTAACCTACGGCATCATCCGTGAGCACTCCGGATCGATCCAGGTGGACAGCGTGGTGGGTCGTGGAACGACCTTCCGGCTGGAATTCCCCGCAGTAAGGAAACCTGTGAATGTCAGTTAAAGGCTCAATTCTAGTTATAGACGACGAAGCAGAAATTCGCGAAAGCCTCGAGCAACTCTTGAAACTCGAGGGGTATCAGGCAGACTCCGCCGCGACCGGCGAAGAAGGTCTGAAGCGTATTGAAAATGGCGTCTTCGATCTCGTGTTGCTCGACATCAATCTGCCTGACCGCAATGGCCTTGACTTGCTCCAGCAAATCAAGCGTGAAAGCCCTGAAATGGGCGTCATCATGATCACGGCTTACGCGTCCACGCAGATGGCCTTTCAGGCTTCCAAGCAAGGCGCGGACAGTTATGTCACCAAGCCGTGGGATAATGACAAGCTACTGCTCGAGATTCGCAACGCCCTCGACAAGTCCCGCCTCCAGCTTGAGAACATTCAGCTCCGCCGCGCCCTGAAGCGCTATGACTTGCCCAATGTCGTGGGCAAGAGCGAGAAGATGCAGAAGGTGATGGACCTGATTACCCAGGTCGCCGCGAGCCGTGCCACGGTGTTGATTACCGGCGAAAGCGGGACAGGCAAGGAATTAATCGCCAAGACGATCCATGCCACCAGCCCCCGCGCTGACCGGCCTTTTGTTCCCGTCAACACCGGTTCAATGCCTGTCGATTTGCTCGAAAGTACGCTGTTCGGCCACGTTAAGGGTGCATTCACTTCCGCCATCGCCACCAAGCGCGGTCTTTTTGAGGTTGCGAACCAAGGCACGATCTTCTTTGATGAAATCGGAACTGTGGGCGTGGAAACTCAAGCCAAACTGCTGCGCGTACTCCAGGAGCGCGAATTCATGCGGCTGGGGGGTACCGAAACCATCAAAGTGGACGTCCGCATTCTCACCGCCACCAACGCTGACTTGCGCAAGATGGTGGTGGACGGCAGATTCCGGGAAGACTTGTTCTACCGCCTCAACGTCATCACCGTGACTTTGCCTCCTCTGCGTGAGCGAAGGGAAGATGTTCCCCAACTGGCCGAACATTTCCTGCGGAAATTCTGTGCTGAGAATGGCCGTACCGACCTGCAATTCACGCCCGAGGCCCTTAAAGTCATGATGGACTATTCCTGGCCTGGAAACGTCCGCGAGCTTGAAAACGCCGTTGAGCGCGCGGTGGTACTGTCCTCCGGCCCCTCCCTGGGAACGGAACTTCTTCCCGAACAACTTTTCCAGGACGGTACCCATTCAACAGGGGCACTTCCTGCGGAGAACTTTGATGGGCGCTCATTGTTTGAGATCATGGAAGCCTGCGAGCGCCGCATTATCCTTGATATGCTCACGCGCACCAACTGGAGCCAGACCGATGCAGCCGAGCGATTCAAGATTCCCCTTTCCACCCTCAACCAGAAAATCAAGCGCCTGCAAATCGACGTCAAGCGCCGTCGCGACGGATAAGAGTCATCAGTCGTCAGTGTTCAGTTGTCAGTGAGACCGGCCTGGTTCTTAGGCTGCTACTGAGAACTGTAAACTGATGACTGACGACCGTTTGCGGGGGGCGAATAGCCGGGCTCCCCATTCACTTTATTCAGAAACCGCTGGCAGCGCGGAAATGTTGGGATGTGAAGAAGCCTGTCATGAGGAGGGCGTTGTATCCAATGTGAAGAATGATGCTGGGTGTGAGGCTACCCGTCATGCCCCGCGCCAGCGAAAACACAATGCCCACCCCCAGGATCAGCGCCAGATGGTTCCACGCATGCCAGTATTCCTGGATATGCAGACCCGCAAACAGAAGAGCGGTAATCAGCACGGCAAAGCGCAATCCCATTGCGCCTTCAATGATGGCGAAGAGGAGGCCACGAAATACCACCTCCTCAACGATGGGAGCAAAGCTGATGGCAAAGACGCCGAGGGCGTAAGAGGTGGTCCTTGAATCGAACAGCTTCTCCAGCGGGAATGCCTGGGTATCGGGAAATAACCACAGTCCCCAACTAGTGGCTACTGCGAGCGCGGCTCCTCCCGCAAGATAGCCCGCAACCTGCTTTGCGCCGGGGTTCTTCCATCCCAGGGATTTCCAAAAAGGCTGCTGATGCTGGAGCTTGGCCAACAGAAAAAGGAAGGCCAGCGCAAACGCATATAAGATGCACTGCTGAACCAACATGAAGACGGTCCCGGTCTGCGCAGCCTCCACCTTTACTTGCCATCCCGTAAAGGGCCGCAGCACGGCGTAACCAACCAGTACGATGAGCTTTGAAACCACCAGGGCAAAGGGGACAAAAGCCAGGAATAGCACGAGGTCGCGCAGTTTCCAGATTTCACGAGGCGCAAGAGCGGAAGGACCAGGCAGTGGCGAAAGGCCTTCCATCGCCGGGGTGTTGGTTTCCGCGGAAAGATTTTCTGGGTCAGCCAGCATGTTCCCCTTTATGTTCTAGTGTCGAATGGGAATATTCTTAATGGTCGATGTTGCCATTTGAACCTTTCCCCATCATCGTTTCCCATCGGCTGACTCCAGCAGCGCTGCCACAGCCTGTTTCAAATGAGGGACGTCGCGCTGGACAATTTGCCAAATTCGATCCAAATCGATTCCAAGATAATCGTGAACGAGAATATTTCGGAATGCGCTGATCCGCCTCCATTCGATTTCCGGATGGTTGGCCTTGAGGGGGTCAGAGAGGCGTTTTGCCGATTCACTGAGAGTCTGAAGATTCCGCAATACCGCGTCCTGGAGCGCGTGGGCGGCAAGGAACCTTTCCCGGCCCTCGCATGTGTCCTCTTCGATTCGCCGAATAGACTCGAGGATGTGCTTGAGGTAGATCGAATCATCCTTCACAGTGGCAAGGCCTCTTGGAGCACGCGTTCCTTCAGATGAGCATTCAGGCCTTTCTCCGTGACGACTTCAACCCTGCATCCGAGAATCTCCTCCAAGTCCAGGACCAGCCCGGCGGGAAACCAGGAGCTGGTGTCCGGGCCGGTATCCACGAGAAGATCAAGGTCGCTATTTTGCCGTGCTTCGCCTCTCGCCACCGATCCGAAGACACGCACATTCGTGGCTCCGTGCAGTGCAGCGATACGCCGAATCTCCTCGCGTTTTTCCTCAAGCAACTGGTCGATCTTCATGAAATACCTCCCACCGCAGGCGGGAACCTCCCCCTTATGATAACCCTACTTTAACTCTTTTGACTTGCCATTCAGCAGCGGCGCCAGCGCCTGGCCGGTGTAGGACTTCTTTGTGCGAGCAACTACTTCCGGCGTACCCTGGGCCACAATGCGTCCCCCTTCTTCGCCGCCTTCCGGGCCCAGATCGACGATCCAATCCGCCTGCTTTATCACATCAAGATTATGTTCGATGATGATGACCGTGTTGCCGAGGTCGGTCAGCCGATTGAGCACTTCCATGAGCTGCTTTACATCGTCGAAGTGCAACCCCGTGGTGGGCTCGTCCAGGATGTAGAGCGTGCGTCCGGTCTGGCGGCGGCTGAGTTCGCGGCCCAGTTTGATGCGCTGCGCCTCGCCACCAGAGAGGGTTGTGGCGGGTTGTCCCAGATGAAGATAGCTCAAGCCGACGTCCACCACGGTTTGCAGCTTCAGGCGAATTTGCGGAATATTCTCCAGCAGCGGCAGCGCCTCTTTCGCGGTCATATCCAGCAGGTCGGAAATGGAAACGCCCTTGTATTTAACCGCCAGCGTTTCGGCGTTGTAACGCTTCCCGCGGCATACTTCGCAGGTCACGAAAACGTCGGGGAGGAAATTCATCTCGATGCGCCGCAGCCCCTCGCCCTGGCACGCTTCACAACGCCCACCTTTCACATTGAAACTGAATCGCCCGGCCCGATATCCCCGTGCGCGCGATTCCGGCAGCATGGAGAACAGTTCGCGAATCGGCGTGAAGACCCCCGTGTAAGTGGCGGGATTTGAGCGTGGTGTGCGCCCGATTGGCGCCTGATCGATAACGACGACCTTGTCGATGTGCTCCAATCCCGTGATGGCGCGGTGCGCGCCCGGCTCTTCGATGGCGCGATACAGCTTTTTGGCGATCTCGCGATGCAGGATATCATTGACCAGCGAGGATTTTCCCGAACCCGATACGCCAGTCACCACGGTCAGCAGTCCCACCGGAAACGCCACGTCAATGTTCTTCAGGTTGTTGGCACGCGCTCCCAGTACCGTCACAAATTTTCCGTTGGCAGTCCGCCGTTGGGCCGGCACCGGGACGCTCATCTCGCCCGAGAGGTATTTCCCGGTCAGGGAACCCGCAGTGGCTGCAATCGTTTCCGGCGACCCCGCCGCCACTACATATCCGCCCTGTTTGCCGGCGCCGGGTCCGAGATCAATCACATAATCAGCACGGCGAATAGTTTCCTCGTCATGTTCAACCACCAGCACGGTGTTTGACATGTCGCGCAACTGTTCCAGCGTTTTCAGCAGACGCTGATTGTCGCGGGAATGCAGCCCTATGCTGGGTTCGTCGAGCACGTAAAGTACCCCGCGAAGCTTTGAGCCGATCTGCGTGGCGAGGCGTATGCGCTGCGTCTCGCCGCTGGAAAGGGAGGCAGCCGAGCGGTCAAGGCTCAAATAACCGAGCCCCACGGCGTTAAAGAATTCCAGCCTCTCGCTGATTTCGTTCACGATGCGCCGGCCCACCAGTTCCTCGCGCGGAGTGAGCTTCAGCCCGCTCACCACCGCACCCGTCTTGATCACAGGAAGAGCCGTGAGGTCGGCAATGGAAAGGTCCATCACTTTCACTGCCAGGCTTTCCGGCTTCAGGCGCTTGCCCTGGCATTTGGGGCAGGGCACCGCCGACATATACTGGCTGTACCACTCACGATAACTCTCAGAGCTCGCTTCGCCGTACCAGCGATCGAGCAGCGGCAGGATGCCGGAAAAGACCGTCGACTTGGGCGCGCCGTCGGCATTTTTTCCGTAAAGCAGAAGGTTCTGGATTTTACGCGGCAAGCGTTCAAAAGGGGTCTTCAGGTCGAAGCCAAACTCTTCCGCGGCACGCAGCAGGCTGCGGTGAAGGATGCGGGATCCCGCGCCGGGGCCAAGCCCTCCCTCCAGCAGCGGCCTGGACCAGTCCACAATGACTTTGGCGGGGTCAAACGTAAACAGGCTCCCCAGCCCGCGACA
>JARLGN010000246.1 GCA_031292775.1 Acidobacteriota bacterium
ATCGCACGCTCGGCCGCAGCGGGGAAAAGGTCTCGCTGCTGGGTCTCGGTGGTTACCACATCGGCGGCCAGGAGGACGAGCAGGAAAGCGTCCGCATTGTGCGCACGGCCATCGACAACGGCGTTAATTTCATGGACAACTGCTGGGACTACCACGACGGGACCAGCGAAATTCGCATGGGCAAGGCTCTGCGCGACGGCTACCGCCAGAAGGTCTTCCTGATGACCAAGATCGACGGCCAGTTGAAAGACATTGCCGCGCGCCAGATCGACGAATCGCTCCAGCGCCTGCAAACCGACACCATCGATTTGCTGCAGTTTCACGAGGTCATTCGCCCCGGCGATCCCGACCGCATCCTCGGACCTGAAGGCAGCCTTGAGGCGGCGCTGGCCGCCAGGAAAGCCGGCAAGATTCGTTACATCGGATTTACGGGCCACAAGGATCCCGACATTCACTTGAAGATGCTCAACACCGCATTCCAGCGCGACTTCACATTTGACGCCGTACAGATGCCGCTGAACGTAATGGACATGCACTTTAAGAGCTTCGCCTGGAAAGTGGTGCCGGTGCTGGTGGAGTACGGCATCGGCGTGTTGGGAATGAAATCGATGGGTGATGGCCAGGTCCTGAAGAGCAACACCGTGACCCCCATTGAGTGCCTGCATTACGCCATGAATCTGCCAACCTCGGTGGTCATCAACGGTTGCGAATCACTCGAAAGGCTGGAGCAGGGATTGATGGCGGCACGCACATTCCGCCCGCTGACGGAGAAGGAACTCGCGTCTTTATCAGCTCGCACCGCCGCGGCCGGCCGCGATGGCGAATTCGAACCCTTCAAGACTTCCACTATGTTCGACGGCACAGGCCACAACCCCGGTTGGCTGGGATAGCAGGAAAAGGTTGCTTACTTAGGGAGGCGTTGCGTGCCCAAAATCTCCGCGGTATTTTGCGACGTGGGCGGTGTGTTACTGACCAACGGCTGGGGTCACGCCGAGCGCGCGCGGCTGGTGGAGCAGTTTGGGCTGGATGGGGCCGATTTTGACGCGAGGAACCAGATGGTGAGCGCGGCATTTGACGCCGGCCAACTCGACATCGATCAATACCTCGATCGCACCATTTTTTACCGCCCCCAGTCCTTTCGCAAACAGGAAGTGCGCGATTTCATGTACGCGCAGTCCGAAGCTCTGCCCGATTCACTTGCCCTCATTGGAAGGCTCGCCCAGGCGGGGAAGGTCTTCCTGGCAACACTCAACAATGAATCGCGCGAGCTGAATCTCCACCGCATTGAGAAATTCGGCTTGCGCACTCACTTTTCCGCTTTCTTCAGTTCCTGCTACCTGGGAGTATCCAAACCTCACCCGCAGATCTACCGCATGGCTCTCGACATTTCGCAGCGGCAGCCGGAAGAATGCGTCTTTATTGATGACCGCTCGCTCAACCTGGAATGCGCGCGGAGGCTGGGGATTCACACGATTCAGTTCTTGAATGCGGGTCAGATGGAGGATGACTTGTGCCGTTTGGGAGTCGAGGCCTGAGGATTGGTTGGCGCAAATATACCGCAAAGGGTAGTACACGACCGTTAAGGGACGCTGGCGGCACTCCATGGTTCGACGCGGGGGACGTAGATAACGCAAAAGGGATGCTTGAGCGCCTCGACGTAATACCGGTTGATAGCCTCCATCACATCGTCGGGGAACCGTTCATCTCGCTTCAGCGTTGCCGGAGCCTGGGTTTGGATGGCCCCGTATTTGTGCTCCGCAATCTGCTGCACGATCTCACTGCTGTTCAGTTTCCCCAGCCGGACGAGTCTGGCACTGTTGAACGGGTCAAGAATGTACGGCTTACCCGCATCGTAACACAGAAGTAAGCTCTCACAGATGGCGGGTCCGGGTCGCGCGACCAGGAATGACACCTCGGCGTCATACTGCCTCTGCGTCTCCGCAAAGGAGGAGAACAACGCTGACCAGTTGACGGCCCATGGGGCAAACATGAAAACCACGCTAGAATAGAGCAACACAGGAACCAGGAATCTGCCCCGACCTCCCTTTCCTAAACTGGGGATGGGAGCTTTCCACAAGAGATCCAGGCAGGCACCCATGATGATTGACATCGCAAAGATGTTGTCGAAATAGGTACTCTGCCAAACCCCCGCCCCTCCCCCAAAGGCCGCCCCAATCAGGAGCGAGGAGAAGAAATAGAAGGAGATTACACGCGCTTTCCTGTTTTTCCGCTGCCAGACCGACCAAAAGAAACAAAGGGCAAGCGGCAGGCTCTGGGTGGAATAACATAAAAGGAACAAGTCCCGAAGGTGCGCAAATGAATAGCCTCTCGGAGTCAACAGGTGAGAAATGAAGTATGCACCGCCCGCCAGCACGTTTACGGCAATCGACAAGGCCAGGAAGAAAATTCCAAAGAGCATGAATCGGACTGCTTTGCTTGAGCTGCTCTTAAAGAGGTCGCAGAACACCGAAATAGGAGCCGCGAGGAGATTCTGCTTAATGTTGCCTGCGAGAACAAAGAGCGAGGTGATCCCCGCGACCCGCAGCGTGCTTGGATCTGCCTGCAGATATACCCACAAACCGAAAAGGACAAACGGAAAGGGGAGCAGTTGCGGGTCGTTCGCCGCCACGGAGGAACCCGCTACTGAGCAGAAGAGTCCGAGACAAAAGACACTTGCAAAAACCGCAGGCCCTCGCCCGCCAGTCATGTTCTTTACAATGAGCCCCACCAAAACGCATGAGACGAGAAGCGCGACAAGCGACAGCAAACGGCCGGTCAACAGGTAATCCCCGTTAAAGTGCGACATATATCCAACTAAGTAAAACGAAAGAAATGGATAATTGACCGTGGTCCAGCCGTACTTTGGATAGTACAAGGGCCGATGCTGCATCGCCGCCTGGGCGTTGTAAACATTCCACCCTTCGTTGTAGTTGAAATCAAACCGATGAAAAGCACGGGCCATTGGATAGGCAAGGGTGGCAAGAGAGAAAGCAAAAAGAATTGCTAAGCAAACCCACACCATTATTTCGGCTGGCGGGAGAGTTCCTTCCGAAGGGAGGGCTTCTGTCCATTCAGGCGGGCCGTTTGACTTGGAAATCAGGATTGAGTCACTGCACTCACGATCAAGTCCCATGTACTTTAAATTCCAGGGTTAGAGGTTTGAACGAGAAGCCCCTACGCCACGATCAGTCCCGCAGCGAGTCTCTGCGCAGTTTGCTTCACCAACTTCAGGTCCAATTTTCCGCTACCCATCACCGGTAGCGCCTCGACCTGGTAAAAGTGCTCGCGCCGGGGCACCCACAAAGCGGGCAATCCGGAAAATCGCACACGTTTAAGCAATTCATCCACCTCTAAACCCAAATCGAGGTGCAGCACCACGAATCGCTCACCCTTCTTATGGTCGGAGACCGCCGTCACCACCAACCGCTGTTCCAGACTGCCAAGCGCTTGATGCAACGCCTCCTCCAGATGAACATGGGAAACCATTTCGCCGGCGATTTTCGAAAAGCGCGAGAGGCGATCGGTAATAGTGATAAATCCGTCTTCGTCAAGTTGCCCCACGTCGCCCGTGATATACCAGCCGTCTCCCCACATGGCTTGGCGGGTCTTCTCCGGCTCGTCGAGGTACCCGCCCATCACGCTCGGCCCTTTTACCAGCAGCAACCCTTCCTGGCCTGGTTCCAGGGTCTCAAAGGTTTCGGGATTCACCGTGCGAACGGCAATGCCCGGCAGCGGCCGACCTACACTTCCCCGCTCCGCGCAGCCCATGCGGCTTTGAGCCATGTGCCCGGCGGTTTCCACGGATACCACCGGCGAAGTTTCCGTGCAGCCGTATCCCTGCACAAGATCAAGATGGAATTTCTCCCAGAAGGCGTCGGCGAGTTTCAGCCGCATTCTTTCCGCGCCGGCGATGGCCACGCGCACGGAGGCCAGGTCTTCCCGCTCCAGGCGCCGGACGTACTCCCATATGAAACTTGGCGTCCCGATGATCAGCGTGATGCGATACTTTCGGAGGAGCTCGCCAATCGTGCGCGCCTCCAACGGATTGGTATGAAAAATCACGGAGAATCCGGCGACGGCGGGCAGCCACAATCCCACGGTGAAACCAAATGAGTGGAAGAAGGGCAGAACGCCCAGCAGGCAATCGTTCCGGTCCACGTTGACCGCCTGCAGCATGCCATCCACGTTTGACATGATATTGCGGTGGGTCAGCATCACACCCTTGGGTGTCCCCGTGGAACCGCTGGAGAAGACCACGGTGGCAAGGGAATCCAGCGTCACTTCCCGCGGAATCAAGGATCGGCGCAGAAGCCCCACAGGCGTCAGTCGAGCGATGACCGCCCACAGCAGCTTGTCGACTTTGGAGAATGTCTCGGCCGCCTCTTCCAGCAGGATCATGCCCGGCCGCTTGGGGATTCCGAAACGTTCCAACAGCTTTTCCGAAGTGAAAATGGTTTTGATTCCGCAGCGCTCAATGGCCGCGTCCACGGCCTGCAGCGGCGCAGTGTAATTCAGGTTCACGGCCACTCGGCCTTCGGCAAGGGCGATGCCGAAATTCAACACCGCCGTGGGCACCGTGGGCGGCAGGAGCACACCCACCATCTTTTCGCCGGAGCAGCGCTTCATAACCAGGCGCCGGAAAAGCAGCGCGCCAATCAGCGCCTTGCCGAAGGGGATCTCGCGCCCTGTTGAATCCGCCATGGCGAGGCGGCGCCAGTTGCGTCGCGCGCAATCCAGGAATGCCGCCGGCAAGGGTTGCTGCACCGTGTCGCGGTGGGCCGCCGTCTCCGCCGCCTGCAGCGCCAGGGCCTGCCGCACCTGAAATGCGCGGGAGGTTGCCGGGAGCGCCGCGCCGAAATTTACCGTGACCCGATAGGGGATTCGCCGCGGCCACTTGAAGTAGAATCTCCCCTGCTCGAAACCGCAAATGTTTCCCCACTCGCGGTCGATATGCACGGGAACCACCGGCCCACTGAAGCCGCGGGTAAGAGCCTCCAGGGCGGGGGCAAAGCGCGGTAAATCACCGGCGCGCATCAACGCACTTTCCGCAAACAGGCAAACCAGATTGCCCGAGCTCAGGCGATCTCGCGCCGCCTGGCACGCCCGCTCCCTTTCCAGCGGCGAGTCCGCGGCGGAGACGGGAATGGCTCCCATATGCTTTGCCAGCCAGTGAATGGGGCGTGCCTCATAAAAACAACGCGGCATCAGGAAGCAAATAGAACGCCCTACGGCCGCGCCCAGCAGGAGAGGATCAATGAACGAGATGTGGGTGCACACCAGCAGCGCCGGCCCGCTCTTCGGCAGGTTTTCCGCACCGCGCACATCAACTCGATAGAACGTGTGGGCCAGCAGCCAAAGGCAGAGGCGAACGATTAAGCGAGATAGGAGCATTCGGTTTTAAGCAAACGTCGAAATTGCAAGCAGCGGCCCGGAGAAGGACCAGTCCGACCAAGACTTGCGAGCGCCAGCCAGAGGATCGGGTGGGACGCCGCAGTGGAGTATACCCCTTTACGTCAAGAGGTTCCACAATTCATGATGCCTATTCCACCGTGGTGGTGGGTTGCGCGGTGGCGAGCCTCTGGGCGGTTTCCTTGACCTGTTTCAAATCCAGTTTTCCGCTTCCCAGGTACGGCAACGCGGGAACCGCGAAAAAGTTCTCTTTGCGCGGCACCCACAGTTTGGGCAATCCGGAATCGCGCATCCGCTTCAGCAATTCATCCACGGTCATTCCCAAGTCAGTGTGGAGCACCACAAAGCGCTCGCCCTTCTGCTCGTCGGATATCGAGGTCACCACCAGCCGGGGCTCAATGCAGCCGAGGGCATGGTGCAGGGCATCCTCCACCTGAACGTGTGAAACCATCTCGCCGCCGATTTTGGAAAAACGCGACAGCCGGTCGGTGACCTGGATAAAACCGTCTTCATCAAGCCGCGCCACGTCGCCGGTGATGTACCAACCGTCCTCCCACATGACCTGCCGCGTCTTTTCCGGCTCGTCGAGATAGCCCGCCATCACGCTCGGGCCCTTTACCAGTAACATGCCATCCTGGCCGGCGCCCAGCGTCGCAAAGGTTTCCGGGTTCACGATGCGCACGGCCACGCCGGGGATCGGATGCCCTACGCTGCCGCGTTTGGCTCCCACCTGCTTGTTCTCGCCGCCGGAGTATCCGGAATTCTCCACCGACACCACCGGCGATAGCTCTGTGCAGCCGTAGCCCTGCAGGAGTTCAAGATGAAACTTCTCCCGGAAGGCGTCGGCGAGTTCGGGCCGCATCTTTTCCGCTCCCACAATCGCCACACGCAGGGAGGCAAAATCCTCCGCCTCGCAGCGCCGGACGTACTCGCCGACAAAAGTGGGAGTGGAAATCATGATGGTGACGTGAAACTCGCGGCACAGTTCGCCAACTTTGCGCGCCTCCAGCGGATTGGAATGGTAGGCCACGCCAAATCCGGAAATCGCCGGCAGCCAGAGTCCAATGGAGAAACCGAAGGAGTGGAAGAAAGGCAGAATCCCCAGCAGGCAATCGCTTCGATTTACGTTGATGGTCTGCTGCACTCCCTCCAGGTTGGAAACAATATTGCGATGGCTCAGCATCACGCCTTTGGGAGTCCCGGTGCTGCCGCTGGAGAAGATCACCGTGGCGAGCGAATCAAGCTTGACGCCGCGCGAAATCAGCCTGCGCCTCAGCAATGCAGTGGGGACAACCCGGGCAATCACAGCCCAAAGCACTTTATCGCCTCTGGTAAAACTCTTCGCCACATCTTCAATCATCACCATGCCGGGCTGCTTTTCGATCCCCAGCCGGGTTAGCAGCTTTTCCGTAGTGATAATCGTTTTCACTCCGGAGCGCTCCACGGCAATCTTCATCGACTGCTTCGACGCGGTGTAATTCAGATTAACCGGTACGCGACCGGCGAGGCTGATACCGAAATTCAGCAACGCGCCCGGAATCGAGGGCGGCAGCAGGACGCCGATCATCTTCTCGCCCGGCCATTGCTTCACAATCTGCCGTCGGAACAGAAGCGCGCCAATCAATGCCTGGCCGAAGCTCACCCGGCGGCCGGTGGAATCCGCCATGGCGAAGCGGCGCCAGTTGCGGCGGGCAGAGTCGAGGAACAGCACCGGCACAGGCCGCTGTGAACCTCCACGCCGCGCGAATGCGTCCGCGCTCAATGCCATCACCGATTGCCGCACCTGGAAGGCATCCGTATCGCCGGGGAGCGGCGCGCCGAAGCTTACGGTAACGCGATAGGGAATGCGGCGGGGCCACTTGAAGAAGAAGCGTCCGCGCTCAAAGCTGAAGATGCTGCCCCAGACGCGGTCAAGGTGAACGGGAATAATGGGAACCGACAAGCCGCGGGTAATACGTTCGAATCCGCGACGAAAGCGCAGCAGATTTCCGGTGCGCGTAATGGTGCCTTCCGCAAAAATGCAGACCAGTTCATCCTCGCGCAAGCGGCCCTGTGCGACCCGCAGCGATTCCACCAGTTCCCGCGGTTTGTCGGCTTCCGAAATAGGAATCGCCCCCATCAGCTTCGCCAGCCAATGGATTCCCCTTGTTTCGTAAAAGTGCCGGTACATCAGGAAGCGGATAAAGCGCGGCGTGCAGGCCCCGATCAGGAACGGATCGGCAAACGAGATGTGATTGCACACCAGGAGCGCCGGTCCGCGGCGGGGCAGGTTTTCCGCTCCCCGCACTTCAATGCGATAGAACGTGTGCGTCAGCAGGAAGAAGCACAGGCGGATCATGAAGTCTGGCAGCACGGTAAGAATGTGCCAGGTGGCGCCAAATGAAATGACCGCCATGACCAGCAGTATCTGGTTCGCCTGCATGTGGCAAATACCAGACAGGAATTCAAAAATCCCTGCACCCAGAAAGACTCCGGTGAAGGTCAGGACGTTGGAGGTGGCAATCATCCGCCCTTTGGAGTGCTCGCCCGCGTGCGCCTGCAAGTAGGATTGCAGTGGGATAATGAAGATTCCGCCCGAGAAGCCCAGCAGGAAATGTCCAAGGAAAACCTGGGCAATGGAGTAGTGACCGAAGTAGAGGAACACGCCAAAAACGCCGAGTCCCACGGAGCCGATGGGCACCAGGCCCAGTTCCACCCTGTCGCCGGAAAGTTTGCCCGCTACAAATGCTCCCAGCCCGATGCCGATTGATACCGAGGCCGTAAGGTAGCTGATTCCCGTGTTGCTCAGATGCAAAAGGTCGCGGCCGTAACCGATCACATTTTGCAAATAGACCGCGCCCAGGAACCAGAAATAGGCGATGGCCAAAACCGTTCGATACAGCGAGCGCGAGCTGCGAATTTCCTTGAAGTCATGCCAGAACTCGCTGAAGGCGTTGATGCGGAACTTTTCACCGGCGGCGATGGCGGGAACGCGGCTGATGCCGGTGGCAAGGGCCAATCCCAATAGAGCCGTGCCCACCAGCATGGCCACGGGAATGTAGGGCCGCGAAAGGAACGCGTCAAGCAGCAGCCCGGCGGCAACCGGTCCCGACACGATCATGGTGTAAACGGTAAGCTGCATCAGGCCGTTGGCCCGCGACAGGGCTTCGTCAGGAAAAATCTGCGGCAGAATTCCTTCTTTGGCAGGATCGAGGAAGCAAGCGTGAATACCCAGCAGAAAAAGCACCACCAGCATCGCCATGACGTACCCGGCATACATGGCGAAGGCAGCAGCCACGAGCAGCGTGGCCTCAACCACTTTCATGAAGATGATCACGCGGCGCTTGGAGAAGCGGTCGGCCACCTGCCCCGCATAAGAGGAGAACACAATGTACGGAAGCACGTAGAGCGCGGTGCCCAGGGAAATGTAGAGGTTCCGTGTCGCCAGCGAAGGGATGCTCGCAGTGACGAACAGGATCAGCAGTTGCTTGAAGGTGTTGTCATCAAACACCGCCATCGCCTGCGCCGCCAGCAGGAAAACAAATCCCCGATGCTTCAGAACTTCCGAATAGCCGCGCGAGTTTGCCATGTTCTTCTCCTCCTGCCTGCTTTCTTGCCGGTCCGGCCCCGGCGCCTGGGTCATGCGCTTCGGGTCGCGGCAGGCACGAAAAACACGGGAAGGCCAGGAGGTTTGGACATTTGCCCGCGCCCATTCTAGAGCAATTGGCGATTGGGTTCGCATGTTTTTCATCCTCACGCCGGATAATAAGCGGGAGGGACCACGCGCCGCGACCATGGGCGTTACAGTTTGTGAAGTGTCACACCGCAGAGGCGCGGAGGCGCCGAGTCGGAAAACGAGAAAGTCCTCCCTCTGCGTCTCCACGCCTCAGCGGTGAATAGGCCTCTCCGTTTTCTCTGCCGAACATCACCCTAGCGGCGTATATTACGAAGGGCGCAGCGCGGCGGAGCCGCAACCAAATCTTTGCGGGCGGACGAAGTGACCCCTCACTCGCGCCAAGTAATCATGGACATTCGCATCAGCAAAGAAAGTGAAATTCCCCTTCGTCAGCAGTTGGCGGAGCAGATTGTTTTTCACATCGCCACGGGCAAGCTGCAACCCGGGCAGGCGCTGCCCAGCGTGCGCGAACTGGCGCGCCGACTGAAGATTCATCACAACACGGTAAGCGAGGCTTACCAGGATTTGATCCGCCGCATGTGGCTGGTGGGACATCGGGGCAGCCGCGTCACGGTTCGAGCCCAGGAGGAAGGCGCCGTACTCCATGGTGCCAGCGGGCTCGACGAACTCATCAATACGCTGATTCGCGTGGCGCGCGAACAGGGCCACTCGCTGCAATCCCTGCGCGAACGAGTGCGCGAGCGCTTGCTGGCCGAGCCCCCCGATCACATTCTGGTGGTGGAAGCTGACGCGGGGCTGCGCCGGCTGCTGCAGGAAGAGATCCGCGCGGCAATCAACTGGCCTGTAGAGGCCTGCTCGCGGGTGGAATTGGCGGAGCACCCCAGCCTGGGCATCGGCGCCCTAGCGGTGGCCGCACACTATGCAATTCCCGACGTCAATCCCCTGCTGCCCAAGGACCGTCCTGCCGTGCCGCTGGATTTTGGCGCGGCGGACGAGCAGGTGGAACTGATTCGCAATCGGCGCGAACCTTCGGTGATGGCAGTGGTTTCCGTCAGCGCGGGATTTCTGCAAACCGCATACCGCGTGCTGGCCACCGCCGCTGGACGCCGTCACGTGCTTCAGGAGTTCCTCCTTCCCCTCCCCGACAAGAAAGCCTTGGCGGCCGTGGACGTGGTCTTTGCCGATTCCATCGCCGTTCGCGAGGTCAAGCATGGGAACGTCGTTCCCTACAAACTCATCGCTCCCGCGTCACTGAATTACCTTGCCAGCGCGCTGCGCGCGCCGTAGGGCCGAACAGCGTTTACTACTGTCCAAGTTAGCAAACGCGCCGTGTGGCAAACGCGGTTCTGCTCGTGCACGTTCACGAATACGACGCCAAACTAACGATTCATGTTCCCTCGCCCCCTTGGGGGAGAGGGGGGACCGCAAGGCGGTGGGTGAGGGGGTCTTTACCAAGACGCACGCATCGTGTCGAAGCCGCAAAAACAAGTCAAAACGCAAAATGCAAAAGCCAAAAGTGAGTACGAAGACCTCTGGCATTGTCTCAGTAGGCCCCGAAATTCTTGACCCCCTCACCCGTCCTGCCCCGGCTGATGAAAACGCCGGTTGCAGTCACCCTCTCCCCCAAGGGGGCGAGGGACCTTAAGTTCCTCGATCTCAGCTAGAAACAGGTTGGCTTGACCGCCAGCGTGCGAAAGAGACCCAGCTTCCCCGCATAGCGAGCGCTTGTGCTGCCCCTCATTCCCAACTTGACGCGATCTATTTTAGACACGAGTGAAATGACCACGCCCGCTTTGCGGGCTTTTCCGGAACTCTCAAGGTTATATTAACGCCTATCCCCCCCTGCCCCTTCCCGTGCGGGTCCATCTCTCCAGAGGCAGACGATACTCTTGCGCAGTCGGCAAATCAATGCCAGAAGTTAGCAAAAGTCTAAGAAGATGCGTAGCAGGTCCGAGGCTCCTCTCCAAGGGAGATGAAAAGCCGCGGGAGCAGCGGACAAAGGATCTACGTTGCTTGAAAATTCAAACACCTACTTGGGGTTTTGCGGGGCGGCGGCAGGTAGGGGTTGCAGCAACTGTTCCTTGCGGTAGACGAGGGTATTGGTGTCGTAGGCCGCGATTTCAAAATCGTGGCCATGGGTAATCGCATCGCACGGGCAGGCTTCCACGCAATAACCGCAGAAAATACAACGGTTATAGTCGATGTTGTAAACCTGGGCGTAGCGTTCCGCCGCGCTGACGCGATGGTCGCCGGTATTTTCAGCAGCCTCGATGTAGATGCAGTTCGCCGGGCAGGCCGCCGCGCAGAGGAAGCAGGCAACGCACTTTTCCAGACCATTCTCATCGCGGCGCAACACATGGACGCCACGATAGCGATCTTCAAAATGCGCCGGTTCGGCGGGGTAATTCTCCGTTACCGTGGGCCCGACCATCATCTTAAAGGTCGTGGCAAATCCCTTCACCAGCGCCGCGGCTGAATCTGCTATTTCCCGGACAATGTTTGGCATAGCCCCTCAAAGTGGCGCCGAATCACCTTCGGCTTGCAGCGAGAACATCTCGCCGCAGGCACAGTATATCCGATGAAATAATGCTCGGTCAAATTCACCGAGCAGCCCGGCAGGTTTCGATTTCGGAGTGCGGCGGCTCGACGCCGCTTTTCCTCTCCGCGACTCGACGCGGCCAAGGAAAAACCGCTGACGAGTCAGCGGTAGAAAAAGCGGGACCAAGCTCCCGCACTCCGAAAATTCGCACCGGATCCGAGGTGCTGAAATTCGCCAAATTGGACAGCCGCGCCACAGCGGATGGGATGCCTGCAGTACGCCGCACCCGCAGCACGGTGCACGAAAATTGCTGCACCTTTCGGTAGTACAGGCACTCGACCCAACCCGCTCCGTTCGAAGGCAGAACTAAGTCTGCTTCCCTCGCCCCCTTGGGGGAGAGCGATCACGGTGCACCTGCAAACGGGATTCTTGCTTACTTCCCTCGCCCCCTTGGGGGAGAGGGTTCTATGAAAGGGGATGTCAAGAGAAAAGACTTCTCCCCTGACGGGAGCGGTGAGTTCGGC
>JARLGN010000247.1 GCA_031292775.1 Acidobacteriota bacterium
CATGAAGTGGATGGAAGACCATGAGTATGAATCCATCCATCAAATGCAAGGCAGCATGAGCCAGCGCGCCGTGGCTGACCCCTCCGCTTTCCAGAGGGCGAACTACGTCAAGGTTCTGAGCTCGTACTCACTGAAAGGGAACGCAGCTTGATTTTGGATTTTAGATTTTGGATTTTGGATTAGAAACATTCGATTGCAAGTTGTTCGAGCGCCCGCGCCAACACCTCAAGTGAATGCGCGGGCGTTCGCGTCTCTGCCTGATGCAGAGTCCGTCGTAGCTGCTATCGGCAGCCTTATCCCCAAATTTCCTTGCAGTCCGCTCTCTCTATCGCCTAGAATGTCGCGCCAATCAAAGGAGCACTGCCTGGCACATCTCGTATACACTTCCGACTTGCACGGTAACCTGGACCTCTACCGGGCGGCAGGGGAAGCAGCGGTTCGCACGCGCGCCGACGCCTTGATTTTCGGCGGAGACCTTTGCCCCGGCACGCCCACCGGTGCTTCCCTCCGCCTTCCCATCGACCATGCGGAGTTCATTCTCTACCGTCTGTCCCCACTCCTGGGCAGTTGGAAGCAAGCGCATCCGGCGCTGCGCGTCTTTGCCATCCCCGGGAACGACGACTGCCAGACCGTTCTGCCGGCGCTGGCGGAACTTGAGATGAACAATCTCATTGAAAACCTCCATCAGGAAACTCGCACTTTGGGCGACTACACGCTGGTGGGCCTTTCGTTTGTCCCTCCCACACCATTTCAATTAAAGGATTTTGAACGTTGGGACGACGCGCCGGATAGAGATTCCGATTCCTATTCCTATCGCTGCGTTATGGGCACGCCGCGCGGTTTCACCGTGATCGAGGATTTCCGATCTTACCTGGATTCCCTGCCCGGCATTGAGCAGGAACTCCGGCGCCTTCAGGTTAAGGACCCGCGGCGCACAGTAGCGGTTATTCACACGCCGCCCTTCAACACCGCCTGCGACGTGCTTTTCGATGGCAGCCACATTGGCAGCAAGGCCGTCCGAACCTGGATCGAGAAAAATCAGCCTTGCCTTACGCTACACGGACACATCCACGAAAGCCCCCGGCTTTCCCGATCCTTTTGCGATCGCATCGGCTCGACCACTGTCGTCAATCCAGGTTGCGACCACGCCCAACCTCACCTTGTTTTTATCAACCTCGATAACCCCAGCGAGCTTGAGCATTCGCTCTACGGCAAGAAGACTCTTCGATAAGAAGATTTTCTTACCGCCGGCATCTGCCATTCGATCATCTAATGACAGGATGGTCCCATGACCCGATCATCCAACTGGCGTGAATTGACTTCTCCCGGTCGCTCAGCTACGCTGAAATTCTGGGCAATCCCTGTAGAATCGCGGCGGAGTTGGCACCGGCAATAGTAATTTGAAGGGAACATGAAGAGGGTTTATTTCGACAACAACGCCACTACCCCGCTCGCGCCGGAAGTGTTTGAGTTGATGCGGCCGTACATGCTGGAAGATTACGGCAACGCCTCGTCGATTCATTGGTTCGGGCAACGGGCCAAAGCGGGAGTGGAGAAAGCGCGCGAGCAAGTGGCTCGATTGCTCAACGCGCGCGCCAGCGAGATCGTCTTTACCAGTGGCGGCACGGAGTCTGACAACACAGCGATTCTGGGCATCGTAGAGGCGGCGCGCGGAGAGCGGAAGCACGTGGTGACGTCGACCATCGAACACCCGGCTGTGCTCTCAACCGCGAAGCTGCTGGAGAAGCGCGGCGTAAGCGTGAGTTACGTGCGTGTGGGTTCAAGCGGAGTAATCGACCCGGCCGACGTGGCCAATGCGCTTCGGCCGGAAACCGTTCTGATCAGCGTCATGCACGCCAACAACGAGCTCGGCACCCTGCAACCGCTGGAGGAAATCGGCCGCATCGCCCGCGAGCGCGACATCTACTTCCACGCCGACGCGGTGCAGTCGATCGGGAAGATTCCGGTAGACGTGGAAAAACTCGCGGTGGATCTTCTGGCCCTTTCTGCACACAAACTGAATGGTCCCAAAGGTGTGGGCGCGCTCTACATCCGCAGGGGGACGATTCTGCGGCCGCTCCTGCATGGGGGGCACCATGAGCGCGACCGCCGCCCCGGCACGGAAAATGTGGCGGGAATCGTGGGGCTGGGCGCAGCCGCTGAAATCGCCCGCATCCACCTGGCGGAAGAGCATGACCGCGTGGCGGCCCTGCGCGACCGTCTGGAAGCCGGCATTCTTGCCAGCGTTCCGCGCGTTGTGGTGAACGGCGACCGTGCCCATCGGGTTCCGACCACCACCAACATGACGTTCGATTACATCGAGGGCGAAGGGTTTGTAATTGCCACGGACTTGCGCGGCATCGCGTGCTCAACGGGCTCGGCGTGCTCGTCGGGATCGCTTGAACCTTCGCACGTGCTCTCGGCCATCGGGCTCAAACCGGAGCAGGCACGCGCCAGCATCCGCTTCAGCCTGGGCCGCTTCAATACAGACGAGGATGTTGACCTCGCCCTCAAAACGCTGCCCGCGGTGGTGGAGCAATTGCGCGCGGTATCGCCGCATTACAAGAGTGCAGTGACGAGTGACAAGCAAGCAAAGACCGGAGCACAGTGACGAGTGGCAAGTGACGAGTGACGAGCCAGCAAAGACCGGAGCACAGTGACGAGTGACAAGCAAGCAAAGACCGGCACCAAGAAATCGATGTTCACAATCCGAATCAAGGTTTGACCTTTGCGCTTTTCTTGCTCGTCACTTGTCACTCGTCACTTGTCACTCTCAAAGGTGCATCGAAATCAATGTCCATAGCAGTAGCCATGAGCGGCGGGGTCGATAGTTCGACGGCCGCCGCCCTGCTGGCGGAAAGCAATTCGGCGAACTCTTCCGGCTCATCCACCGAGGTCGTCGGGCTGACCATGCAGCTTTGGAACCAGCGCCGCCTGCCACAATTGCTGGGCGGGGAGGCGGGCGAGGAAGGCCGCGCCAGCGGGCGCTGCTGTTCGCTCGACGATGTCTACGACGCGCGCGCCGTGGCCAGTTTCCTCAATATTCCCTACTACGTCATAAACCTTGAAAAGCAATTTGAAGCGGCTGTGGTGCGGCCCTTCGTGGAGGGCTATCTGGCAGGCGAGACTCCCATCCCTTGCAGCCTGTGCAATACGGAAATCAAGTTCGCCCAGTTTCTTACCACGGCGCGGCAAATTGGCGCGGAGCGCATCGCCACCGGCCATTACGCGCGTGTCCGCCGGGACCCGCAAACCGGCCGATATCAACTTCTGCGCGGAGTCGATCGCAGCAAAGATCAGGCCTACTTCTTATTTGGACTCACGCAGGAGCAGTTGGCGCACTCCGAATTTCCTCTGGGCGAGATGACCAAGCAGGAAGTACGCGCCATTGCTCGCGCCCGGCGCCTGCCTGTGGCGGACAAGCCGGATAGCCAGGAAATCTGCTTTGTACCTTCGGGAAGCTATCGCCAGTTCATTGACGCCTATCTGGACGAGCAAAAACACCACGCGGAGTCGTCGGCTGGCGAAGTCGTCGCGACGGATGGAAGCGTTCTGGGTGAGCACCAGGGCATTCAAAACTTCACGGTAGGCCAACGTAAAGGGTTGGGCATGGCCGTGGGTGAGCCGCTTTACGTCATTTCGCTCGATCCATCAAAGAACCGCGTCGTGGTAGGAGATGACCGCGAGCTCTTCCGTAGCCGCTTCCGCGTGCGTGAAGTAAATTGGATTCGCCCTCTGGCGCCAGGCGACGCGGTGGATGCGCACGTGAAGATTCGCCACAACCATCCCGGCGCCGCAGCCCGCGTGGAAGTCCATGCAAGTGGCAAAGCCGTCGTGGAATTTAACGACCCGCAGCGCGCCATTACTCCCGGCCAGGCCGCGGTATTCTATGACGGCGATGAGGTGGTGGGTGGTGGATGGATTTCCCAAGTGGAGTGAGCCAACTCCACTGGATGCGGCAAGTACGCCGGTCGAACACTTTACGGGCGATGCACGCTAGCGAGCAATGAGTTGAAATCACTCTCGGCGGCCGCCACGGTGTTGAGGGGGCCCGTAAGTTTGAAGAAGACTAAGCCGCCAGGTGCTTCGATGATAGCAGCCCTCATGCGGTAGTTGGACTTCTTCTCCGGCTCCTGGCCCATCATCCCTCCCGCTCCCCCATAGGTTCCGGAAGCCGTAAGGGTTGAGACCTTCAAACCGGCGATAGTCTGCTTATCAATTTTCGCGGGTTGAGAGGGGGATTGTCCGTCGGCAGCGGTGAATTGATGACTCCAGCGATCAAGGTTGGCCTCCACCGTACCGCCTTGCCCCGGTCCAAAGAAGTAGACCGCACATTCAGCGTCTTCCGAGTCGCCGGCGATGGCACGCACACGGTAGGTGGCAAGGCGCATCTGGTGGGCGGGGCCCAATGCCCACGCCGCAGGGACCGTCCAGGCAATGCCCGCAGCTTCGCTGGGTACGCTTCCCTGTTCAGGCATGGCAGCGGGCGTGGACGGCAGCACGGGCGCTTGTTGGGGAGTTGACTTATCCGCCACGGGCGCGCCCCCTTGCTTGCAAGCGGTGAAAGTCACCAAAACGGACGCTAGCGCCAAGGCGCTCAAGAAGCATCGGCTGTTATTATGCATAGGCGTATTTTAGCACGACCAGGCAAGAGGTTTTTGTGGAAACCAATGAATTACAAATACGCGCCCTCCACGCCGCAAGGCGCGTTGGGCGCGCGATGAACCGGGCGGAAGTTCCGCTCCGGCTACCAATTCACCCTTAGATGAAGAGTTGCTCGTCCTGCGTCGCTTCGCTCACGTTGGTCACACGGCGTCGCGTAAACAGGAATTCCAAGCCGGAACGGACTCCCTTGACCACCGCAGAGACTTCTTGGATGGGGCCAAGCACACCCTTTTGGACGGCGCCCGCGGTGGTTTCGACCTTCTCCACCAGATCAGTAACCATCCGATCCATGCGGATAATCTGCATCCGGCTCTTCTCGAGCAATTCTGCGGCGACCTGGTCGGCGTTGACCGTTCGGTCGCGAAGTATCGTACTGATCTCCGCCAAGTTCGCAGAAATCGTCCGCAAGGGTTCGCGCGAATTGTTGACAATCTCCAAGGCCGATTGCGTCAACGGATCGAGTCTCTGTTTGACATCCAACCGCACGTTTTCAATCTGCCCGGGAACTTTGCGGACGGCCAGCCAGATTCCCAGCATGGCCCCCGCCTGCATCAGGACCGCAATCGCGACAAGAATAAGTGCCACGGTCAGCCCAGTATTTTGCTCCATGGTTAGCTCACATGAGGCTCAGCCGCCTCAGGCGTTTTACTTAGCTTTGATCTTTTCGTCCTGGTACGCTTGCTTGCCTGCCTCCAGCGCGGCCGAAAGCAGGTCCTTCTGTTTATTGACCAAGTCCTTGCCCTTCTCTACCGCATCCTCAGCCTGCTTGCGAATTTCCTCGGACTTCGTTTTGACAAAGTCCCGGCCCTCTTCCGCCCTCTGCACAATATAGTCCCTGGTTTCTTTTCCAGAGCGTGGGGCAAAGAGCAGGGCGATCACCGCACCCATTCCCAGACCAGCAAGGAAAAATCCAACTTTGGATCCACCATTATCTTCGCTCATCGCTGTTCTCCTTTGTTCTAGCGTGCAAAGGTTTCGCGCGCCGCTTGCTTACCCGACTCCAATACATCTGCCAGGCGCGCCTTTTGTTTGCTTACCAGGTCTTTCCCTTGATCGACAAGGTCTTCCGCCTGTTTGCGGATGTCACGACCCTTGGCCGTGACATAATCCTTGCCATCCTGTGCCTTCTCCGCAATCTGCTTTCTGGTCTCTTCGCCGCTTTGGGGTGCAAAAAGCAAGGCAATGGCAGCCCCAATTCCCATCCCTGCCACAAAATACGATACTTTGGTTGCGATATTGCAATTCGGCATGGTACACCTCCGTTTCGGAGTCTCTAATCTAGCACCGGGAAAAACGCTGCACAAGTCAAAAAAACAATATCTTTCACAATAGGTATATATTAGACCGTCTGGCCGGATTATTTAACATCATCAATATTTGCAGACAGATACTCAAACACGCGTTTGGCCTGCGACTTCTTCACTACCTGGGCCAACTCTTCTAATGTGACTTCCCGAAGTTTGCTGATGCTCCCAAACTGACTCAACAGTTTGCCGGAGGTCCGCTTCCCCACACCGGGGATTTGTAAAAGCTCGGTGGTGATCTCGCGCTTGGTGCGCCGGGCACGATGGAAGGTAACGGCAAAGCGGTGGGCCTCGTCCCGGATCTTCTGGACGAGGTGCAACGCCGGGGAGTGGTGATCGAGCACGACGGGCTCGCTTTCGCGCCCGAGGACGTAGAGAATCTCTTCCCGCTTGGCAATGCTGGCCACCGCTTGATTAATGATTCCTAATTCTTCCAGGGCGGCGCCTGCCGCGTGCAGTTGGCCCACGCCGCCATCGATAAGAACGAGATCAGGAAAGGCCTTCTTCTCCTCCTGCAATCGCCGGTAGCGGCGTCCCACCACTTCCTTCATGCTGGCGAAATCGTCGTTTTGCGGAACGCTTTTGATAATGAACTTCCGATAGTCGGACTTCTTCATCTTGCCGGCTTCCCAAACGACCATTGATGCAACGATGTCAGTTCCCTGAATGTGAGAAACATCGAACGCCTCGATGCGATTCGGCGGCTTGCGAAGATCCAGCGCATCAGTAAGGCTATCCAGCACTTCGCGTGTTTGCGGCGTGAGGATGCGGAAGCGCCGCTCAAATGAGTGCCGGGCGTTCCGTGCCACCAATTCCAGCAGCGCACGCTTGGGCCCGGCTTGCGGGGTGAGGATATGGATGGGGCGCCCGCGCCTTTGTGAGAGTAATTCCTCCAGGGTTTCGCGATCATCGAAATCCACGGGGGCATGAATCTCGCCGGGCAGATACTGCTGGTCCAGGTAGACTTGTTTCAGTAGCGTGGAAAAGAATTCAGGCGGATTGAATTCTTCCAGGTCCTCCCAGAAAAACTCGCGCCGGTCCAGTACGCGCCCGCCGCGCAGGTGGAAGAGGTTGACAGCCACCAAGGGACCTTCCTGGTGGAAGCCCAGGATGTCAGCCTCCTCGCCGGAATTTGCCGCCATCTTCTGCCGCTCCCGAAGCTCTTCCACCGTCCCAATCTGGTCGCGATAACGGGCCGCATCTTCGAACTCCAGCAGGTTGGAAGCATCCACCATGCGGCCGTGCAGGCTGCGCACCAGGTCGCTCTCCCGGCCTTCCAATAGCAGCCGCGTGTCGCGCGCGGCCTCCGCGTAGCGCTCCGGCAGGGTCAAGTTCTCCACGCACGGTCCGAGGCAACGCTTGATATAGAACTGCAGGCACGGCCGCGGGTGATGACGTGTCAGGTCCACGTAGCACGAGGGAACCAGAAAATGCCGATGAATAAAATCCACGATTCGATAGGCAAGGTTGGCGGGAAAGTACGGACCGTAGTAAATCGATCCGTCTTTCTTTACCCGGCGTGTCACATAAACGCGCGGGAACTTTTCATGGGCAGTGAATTTGATATAGGGATACGACTTGTCATCGCGAAGCAGAATATTGTAGCGAGGCTTGTACTGCTTGATCAGGTTGTTTTCAAGCGCCATCGCCTCGTGTTCGTTATCCACGAGGATGGTTTCAAGATCGTGCGCGGCGTCCAGCATCAGGTCGCGCTTGTCATCCGATGGGCGCGATTCCAGGAAATACGATCGCACGCGCGCCCGCAGGGACTTCGCCTTCCCGACATAAATGGGCTGGCCATTTTCGTCCTTGAAGACGTAAACGCCCGGCTGTGCCGGCAACGCTTCGGCTTTCTCGCGAAGGGTGGAATTCAAGGGTTCCTCAGCTCCCATTATCCCCGACGACGCCAAGTTGTAAAAGGGGGATGCACGGAGTTCCTCAATTGCTCTTGACAGGAAGATTCGGCTGGTATACATCTGCCCCACCACCAGTTTTATGGCACGGTCGGAAGCTGGGGTTTGAATGTGGCGAATCCACATGTCGAAACACATAATAATTAGGAGGAGGGTTACATGACCTTCGATGATGAAAATGAGCCTGGAGATGAGCTGGAGGATTTCGGGGACGAACTCTCCTCCGATTACAAAGAAGAAACGGAAGAGGGTTTAGGAGATGAGGGCGAGGAGATCGAAGAAGAAGTTTCCTACGAAGTGGAGGAGACAATAACCCCGGCTCGGGATATTCCGCCCGTTGAAGCGGATGTTCCCAAACCTGCTTCCACCGCTCCCCGGAAAGCCCCGGCGAAGAAGAAAGCAGCCAAGAAGGCCAAACCCTTGGCGAAGAAGCCGGTAAAGAAAGTCGCCAAGAAAGTTGCCAAGAAAGTCGCCAAGAAAGCCGCCAAAAAAGTGGCTAAGAAAGCGGTCAAAACCAAGAAGCCTGCGGCGAAAGCCAAAAAGGTGAAAAAGGCCGCGAAGAAAGCCGGGCGGCGGCGTTAGTCGGCTTTTTCTGGATAGGCCGTCGCGGATAACATGGTCCGCGACGGCCTTGAGCAAGGCCAGCGGATGAGAACCCTCTCGCCCGTTGAGGGGGCGTGTGTGCAAAGGTCTGATTCGTCGGGGGGAATGTCTCCTGCTAATGTCGTTCGTCTGCGCATTGATGGCGATGTGTCGAAGCACGATGGGCCGGGGGTGAATTCACAGGCTCACGCGGCGACGCCGCTGGTTCATGCCCGGGAGTTCGTCCGCCGGATGCGCGGTGCATCGCAGCCCTGGTTGGTCCGCTGCGAAGACGATGTCAGCTACGTCGTAAAGTTTCAGAATAATCCCCAACACGCGCGAGTGCTCGCCAATGAGATGTTGGCGTCGCGATTGGCCCGGTTGGTGGGCCTTCCCGCCGCCGAACCGGCGTTTGTTGAGGTTTCCGGCGCTTTGATCGGCGGCAATCCCCATCTGGCCTTTGAGGTCGGAGACCGGCGCGAGCCCATCCTTCCAGGCCTGCAGTTCGGTTCGCGCTTCCCGGGCATTCCCAGCCAGACTCTGGTTGTCGACTTTCTCCCTGACCGCCTTTTGCGGCGCGTCCGGGATCTGACCTCCGTATTCCTGGGAGCGTTTGTTTTTGACAAGTGGACGTGCAACTGCGATGGCCGGCAAGTCATTTTTCATCGCCCAGCGGACGACGAGGGATCCACTTATTCTGTGGCGATGATCGACCAAGGCTTTTGCTTTAATGACGGGGACTGGAGTTTCCCCGATAGTCCCATCCGCGGCATCTATCCCCGCCGGTTGGTCTACGAAAAGGTCAGGGGCTTGGAGTCGTTTGAGCCTTTTCTTTCCCGCATCGAAAACCTCACCACCAGCGAACTGGAGGAAAGCACCACGGGAATCCCCACAAAATGGTGCGAACCGGATCCCGGCCAACTTGAGCGACTGATCGAGACCCTCTTCGCGCGGCGACGCACCTTGCGCCAAGCCATTATCAACGCCAGAGATTCCTCCCTCGCTCCGTTCCCCGGTTGGATTTGAGGCGGAAGGAGTCAAGGACCAGCAGTCGAAAGTCAGGAGAAAGGCAACCCCGCGCTGGCTCCTGTCTACTACCGATTAGAAGTGCACATGACCAATGAAAGCAGCTTGAAATCCTGTTCGTATTACGTGGTTCGTTATGTCCCCCATGCGGAGCGGGAAGAGTTTCTCAACATCGGACTCCTCCTGCACAGCTCCAGGGAACAATTCCTGGATTGCCTTTTCACCGACGACCTCCGCCGCGTCAAACGTTTCCACCAGCAAGCCGATTTGGAATTCCTGCGCGACTTGCAAAGTCATTTCGAGCAGCAGATCCAGCAACACGAAGACGATCTGCCAGGCTTCCTGGATGAGATGCAGCAATCTCTCTCCCACCTCATTCAAATTGCGCCGGCGCGCCCGGTGCTGGCCGCTGAACCCCAGGCACAATTGCAGCAACTGTTCGAAAGATTCGTGGGCAAGCGCCAGGCTGATTTTCCTATGGCCAGCACGCGCATGCGCATCAAGCAACACCTGGTGGAGGCCCTCCGCCACGCCCGCGTATTCGATGACAGGCGCTTCGAGAAGCGCATCCCCGCCGAACCCCTGACCCACCCCGGCGACCCGTTTCATTTTGACTTTGGCTACCGGACGGCGCCTGCCGCCGGAACACGTGGCGGCAACCTGAAACTGATTCACGCGCTTTCCCTGGGCCGCGATCATGAACTCGCCAGCGTTCTTTCCCTGACCATGGGTTATATTCGCGAAAAGCAGCATGCAGACCTTACCGCAGTCGTTGAAGCCCTACCGGCACGAGGCGACAAGACCGCCGGCCATTCCCTCCGGATTCTGAACGATGCGGAGATTTCAGTGCGGCCTCTCGCCGGATTGACGGCCTTTGCCGCATCGATTCATGAAGAGCTAGCCCAGATAGCTGGCACGTCAAATTAGGTCAATTTCCATCCCAACCAATACTGGCAATCGAAATGCTTATGTGGTAGTCTGAGCTGCCACGTATGGGCTCTCCGAGGTTATGGCCCCAGAGCAACGGTTCGCCTGATCGCCGGGATCTTATTGAGAGCTTGACCACTTGCGGTTCGGTCGGCTCGGTGGGAATCACCTGTGGTATTGAATCCTCGCGCATCCTTCACTGGATCCCAAGATAAGAATCTGCTTAAGGTGCAGGGGTTGGCCTTTGGCCAAGCCTTCCAGACAGTCTTCAAAGTCAGCGCGATGTACTCTGTAGATCACCCGGCGGCAGGGCGGTCGATGCAGCAATGTTGGGACCTTTTGGCTCCGCTCTTGAAGCAGGGTGGGCAATTTACCTTTGGTTTTATGAATCAGCGCATCCTGCTGAATAGCAGCCTTGTTTCCCAGAGCAACCTGACCCATTTGGAAGTGGAGTTCACCAAGCGGGAAATCGGGGCCATCACCTTTCAGTCGGGTATAGCCCTGAAGGACTTCAAACGCGCGGTGGCATTGCTCATCACCCGGCCGCAGGTAATTGTGGAGCGGGGTGGGATCAAAAAATTTCTAGAGGGGAATCATATTGAAGGCGTGCATATTTCGCCCGCCGCCAAACCCAGGGAAGAAGGCGGCATGATCGAAGTGGGGATGGATATGGAATCCTACCTCACCGCGCAAGCGATCCTCGACCCCAATGCCCCCTCCGGTACCATGGCGTTGGACTTGCTGCTGGAAGCCGCCGGCACAAGAAAGCTGCAAGGAGGGGTGGCCGGCGGTCCGCGCGAATTGATTACGTTGGCTGACGAGGCCGCGCGCAACACAGTGGCGGACCCGGACGGTGACCTTTCGCAGTTGCTGGCTGCCGTGGCACAAATGCTCTCCGGCATGAAGCCTGATTCCCTGCTCGCCTCTTTGCCCCCGGAAAAACAAGATGACTTGCGTGGCCACTCGCCGGGCGTCATGGCAGCGCACTTAATGGAAGATGCCATTTCCGGTTGGGCAGCAGAGCGCCTGGGCACCGTTTCCGGCTCTGGAGGCGAAGGAAGCGGAGAGGGAGACGGAAGCAGGGGTAACGTCGAAACTGAAGTGCTCCACGCACTGCTGCGCGGGCTGAAGGCAACGCGTGTCGCCGAGCGCCTGCTGCAAAAACTGGCGCAATTCGTCTCGCAGGCGAATCTGCCCGCGGAAGTCTTTGAACGCATGCGCCGGGAGGTTCTATGGTTCACACTGCCGGCGGAGAAGAAGCACGCACAACTCCTCCGCCAGGAGCACTATACGCCGCTGGAGTTTTCCCGTCTCACACAATACCTGCAGGAAGCCATGAATGAAGGACGGTTCGCCGATGCCATGGAGGTCACGCAACACTGGTTTTCCACCTGGGAGAAATCTCCATCATCCGTGCGTGCGGAGCAACTGAAACGAGCGCCGGACCTGCTTCGCGTTCTGGCAAGCGTTCAGACTCTGCCCTTGATGCACACCTTGGCGGAGTTGCTGCTCCGTGAAATTCTGGACGAGACGCGCCTGCACTGGCCGTGCCACTTGGAGGCCACCAACTGCCTGGCGGTGGTTGCCCAAAATGCCGGCCGCTTTGAAGATTTTGAATTTGTGCAGAAAATTGCCATGGACCTCAAACGTTTCATGGCGCGGCGCCCCGACCAGCACGCGGATTGCTGTGGCAAGGCGATGGCCGGGCTCCTCACTCCTGAGGGAGTGGAACGGTTGATTGAATCGTTTCTGCAAAGGCGCAGCGACCCTGCCTGGGTGCGGACCGCGACTTCATTACTGACGATGATTGGGCCGCTCGGGGCGGAAGTCGCGCTTCGCCGCCTGGATGAGGAATCATCGGTTTCCAACCGCCTGCCTTTAATCCGTTTGATTCGCGGCTTGGGAGCTTCCGCCATTGAGGCCACGCGTAAGCGCCTTTCCGATAAGCGCTGGTACGTCGTGCGGAACGCCGCGTACATCCTGGGTGATTTGGGAGATCCGGAACTCCCCACGCAATTGCGCGGAGCAATCCGGCACGAGGAAATAAGGGTGCAACAATCCGCGATTACGGCCCTTATAAAGAGCAATGTCCCCGGCCGCGGGGCAGTCCTGGCGGAGGCTTTAACGCAATTGCAGGCTGGTGTGCTGGAGACGGCGCTCGATGAGCTGACAATTCTGAAAGATCCGGCAAGTGTGGAACACCTGGAGGCTCTGGTCCTTGGCAAGAAAGAATTCAAAACCAGCGTGCTGGAAAAAGCCGTGGTCGCCCTTGGTGCAGTACCTTCCGACCTCGCCGCCGATGCTCTTTACAGGATTATTGCCGATGCCGCACAACCTTTGCAGGTACGCAAGGCGGCGTTGGGCGGTTTGTATAACCATGGCTCCGCCAAGGCGGCGGGATTGGTTGCGAAGCTCGCCAGCCTCCCCCCCACTGATCCCTTGGCGGCAGAAGTGCGCAAGGTTGAATAATGTTCCGGTTTGTGGCAGCCTCTCCGTAACGGGGACGACAACAGATGCTCATATTCGATCGAATTCGTCTGCAGGATCTTGACCGGCGCAATTGGCAATTGTGGATTTTGGCGATTGTCATGATTGTTGTGCTGGCCGGCGGGCTGGCGCTGCACATGTACACACTGGCGACTGCCCCAGGCCTTTCCCTGAGCCGGGGCGCCATGCTGGAAGGAATCGTCAGCTTCTGTGTACTGGCCCTGCTTTTTGTCGGCTATTTGATTGACCGCCAGATGGTGATCGCGCACCTGCGCAGGGAGTTAAGCGAGGAGAGAAAGATCAACCTTGAGCGGCGCATGAAGGGAAACAAGGAACTTATACAGACGTTGTTCGGCCCCGGCCAGTTTTGCGACCGCCTGGCAATGGAACTTCAGCGCGCAACCAATAGCAGACTGCCTCTTGCCGGACTCACCATTTCGCTGGAAGTTTCGCCCGGTCTCTCTGACATCGATGATATTTATTCCACCTTCGGCGAAGCCGTAAAGGCCATGATGGGCAAGTTGCGTGCGGAAGATTCCATCTACCAGTATACCCCAGGCGTTTTCGGCATTCTGCTTCCCAAAACAGGACCCGACATGGCGCGCGGCGTCGCCGTGCGCGTGGCCGACGGGCTGAACGAAGCCATGGGCTTCAGCAAGCGCTACTCCTTTGAGATTCACATCACCAATTACCCCGACCAGGCTAAGACCGCACCGGAAATGGAGAGGATGATGCGCGCCCCGGGCGACCGGTAAAGCGCCGGCCACTATCGGGATATAGCGCTTCGTTTTTGAGCCTCCGTACCGGAAATTAACTCCGCTGTAAATCTCCCGCAATATTGCACGGCCAGAATCCTTATCGAGAATACAACGCAGTGTTCTGAGTCAGAAAGCCCTTGGAAAAACCGTTTCATTTCAGGCGGGCGCTTCGCCTTTCCCGCCAGGAGTCGAGGTTCGTTCATAGGGCGCCAGGACAAAGCCGCTTTTTTCGCCCCGATGCATCGGGGCTGTATTCCCCACAAACTTCTGACTCACGGCCATTGTCAGCACAAAGGGCACATTCGCCTCTGCCATCCATGAGGAGATAATCATGATAGATTTGCGTAAGCCCACACTGTTCTTAACCCTATGCTTCCTCTTCCTGACTGCCTTGGCTTATGGGCAGTTCGAATCCGCCGAAGTCCTTGGCACAGTCCACGACACCTCGGGCGCAATCGTGTCCGGGGCCACGGTCACGCTGACGAATCTGGAAACCGGCATCCAATCACAAGCCACCACGGATAGCAGCGGCGACTACGATTTCTTCAACGTGAAGGTGGGCCGCTATGGCCTGACTATTGAGAAAGCCGGGTTTGCAAAGTTCACGACCACCAACGTGAGGGTTGATGTGAACGCCCGGCAGCGCGTGGATGCGGCTTTGCAGGTGGGCGTCGTCACCCAATCCATCGAGGTCACGGGAGCAGCCGCCACCCTCGATACCGATTCGAGCGAGCATGGGCAGGTGGTGAACACGCAGCAAATCCTCGAATTGCCGCTCAACGGACGCAATTTTTCCGACCTGGCGCTGCTGACTACCAACGTCCACCGGTCCATTTATGCTTATGCGGTTCCGCCTCGCGAAGGCGCCTTCAACGTCAACGGCATGCGCAGCACCTACAACAGCTTCCTGCTGGACGGCATTGACAACAACGCCTACTCCACCAGCAACCAGGGATTTTCGAACCAGGTGGCCCAACCTTCCCCCGACGCCATCGCGGAGTTCAAGGTTATCACCGGCAACTACAGCGCTGAGTATGGCCGCGTGGGAGGGGCGGTGGTGAACGCCGCCATGCGCTCGGGAACCAATCAGCTTCACGGAACGGCTTATGAATTCCTCCGTAACACTGACCTGAACGCAGTGGGCTTCATCTTTGTTCCGCCGCCCCGGTTCGTAAAGCCCTCGTTGCAACGGAATCAGTTCGGATTCACCCTCGGCGGGCCAATCAAAAAGAACAAACTCTTCTTCTTTGGGGACTATGAGGGCTACCGCTCACTGCAACACGCGCTGACCTTTGATACCATTCCTGATGTGGCCGATCGCGCGGGCACGCTGCCTGTACCCGTGGTAAACCCCGCCACCGGGACGGTGTACGCGGCCAATACCCCCATCCCCATTGCCAACCTGAATCCGCTGGCGGCGCAGGTGCTTGGCCAAATGACCCCGATTACGAATGGCCCGGCGCGCTCCAACGACTATCAGGTGCTGCTGCTCACGCGCGATTTCTACAACAAATTTGATACCAAGGTCGACTACCAGATCAACAACAAGATGTCGGGCTTCGTCCGCTACAGTCAACGCATCGATGCCCAATACTATCAGCCCGACCTTACGGGTGCCTCGGGAGGGAGTGGCAACGGAAATGTTAAAGCTCAGGACGAAAACGCGGTGCTTGCTTACACGTATACGGTTACCCCGGACTCGCTGCTCGACGTACGCCTGGCTTACTCGCATATCCTGGGTGGGAAGTTCCCGGTATTCCTTGGCGGCCAAAGCATGCAGTCGGAGTATGGCGTGCCGGGCCTGCCCACTGCGCCCTTTCTCACCGGCGGATTGAACACGCAGAATATCGGCGGCTTCAGCTCCGTCATCGGTCGGCAGGCAACCAACCCCCAATTTCAGAACCCCACCTCCTTTGGCCCCAGGGTGAATTACTCCTGGATGCACGGCCGCCATGCGCTGAAAACCGGTTTTGAGATGGGCATCATCCACACCGAAGTAATGGACATCAACCCCGTCTACGGTCTGGACGCCTATTCCGGGCAATTCAGCAAACCGACCTGCGCCGAACTCGGCCAAGCCAGCGGCTGCACCATTACCTCCGACAGCAGCAGCTACAACCTTGCGGACTTCATCTTTGGTCTGCCGAGCCAGGTGCAGCTTGCCAACTACCTGGTAGGAAGCTATCGCCAGCGGCAGTACTTCTTCTATGGCCAGGACGATTATCGCGTCAATTCCAAGCTTACCTTGAACCTGGGTCTGCGTTGGGAATTTGCCACACCGCGCTGGGAGCGTGACAATGTACTCTCCAATTTTGATCCCACCACAAATAAAATCCTGACGGCGTCAAACGGCGGCGTCTACAACCGCACCTTGGTAAACCCCGACTACAAAGATTGGGCGCCCCGCATCGGCCTGGCATACAGCGCCGACAAGAAGACGGTACTCCGCACTGGCTACGGCATCAGCTACGTTCACTTGAACCGCGTGGGCAGCGCCGATGAATTGGGCATCAACGGCCCGCAGGTCGATATCGCCACCCTGAACCAGACCATACCCAGCGGCAGCACGCAACTGCCCTCCGGCTTCATGACGAGTTACGGAGGATTTCCGACCGGATTCGCCAGCCCTGCCAGCTTCGCACTCAACCCCGCGAGCGCCAACATCAGCTATATTCCCCGCAACACGCGCTGGCCCTACGTGCAGAGCTGGTTCCTTTCTGTCCAGCGCGAACTGGCGCGAGACACGATGGTGGAAATCGCCTACACGGGCAATCACAGTCTGCGCCTGCCCATTATTGGCGATTACAACCAGGCCCTGCCCAATGCCACAGGCGCCACGCTGGGCATTCAGGCCCGGCGCCCCGACCCGTCGTTCGGCGCCATCACTTACGTGGACCCCGCCGGCTTCCAGAATTACAACGGCCTTTCCCTGCGCTTTGAACACAAGAACTCGCACGGCCTCTACTTCCTCAATTCGTTTACCTGGTCCAAGTCTTTGACCGATTCCGAGCAAGCCCTGGAATACGGCTCCGGCTACTACGCGGCCAACGTGCAGAACATATACAACCTGGCTGCCGAGCGCGGGCCCTCCAGCAGCGACGCAACGCTGATCAACACCACGAGCTTTGTGTATAGTCTGCCCTTCGGCAAGGGACGCAAGTTTGGATCCACTTGGAATTCCCTGGTCGACGGGATTCTCGGCGGTTGGGAGGCCAATACCATCAACACCGCCACTTCCGGAACCCCGTTGGATGTGGCCTATACTCCCGGGGCGGCGAACGACGTCACCGGCCGCATCCCCGATTACCGCGGTGAGGCCATCATGCGCCCCAACGTCAGCCCCAGTTCCAGCCCCATCGTGGGCGACCAGATCAACCATTTCTACGGCGCTTATTCCTTCGCGATTCCCTCCGCCAGCGCGCCGTTCGGCAATGTGGGACGCAACTCCTTCCGCGGCCCCGACTTCTGGCAATGGGACCTGGGCGTGAACAAGTTCTTCACGATCCACGAGAACGTGAAGCTCCAGTTCCGGTCGGAATTCTTCAACGCCCTGAATCACACCAACCTGGGAATACCGGATTCCAACATATCCGACGCGGCCTTCGGAACCATTCGCAGCACCTTCCCCGCACGGCAAATCCAGTTCGCGCTTAAGGTGCTGTTCTAACTGCAATTTGATGGACGGAAATTAATTTGGCAGGTTTCGGCGCTGCCTCCCCTTACCAACGAGATGCAGCGCCGAGTTGTTTGTGCCACCCAAGGCATGTAGTCCCGCGCGCGTCTGTGTGCGCAGATAATTTCCACCCTCGCCGTGGGGCTGATCTTTACCCACATCTTTGGCTGGACACGGGGGTTGACTTTGGTCCCCAACCCCGAAGGGGTTTGCATTCAATAGCCGTGGGCAAGGGCACGTTCTTTGTGCCCGCCGCCCACGGTAAGCTTCCCAGGGCCTTACCGACCCTGAAAGGGCCGAATGTCACACCGCTGGCGGGGTCGCCGGTGCGTAGCAACGTCGGCGCGGAACCTTCGACCCCTCCAGGGTCGAGGCGTAGGCGGGATCGTCAACCGTGGGCGGCGGGCACAAAGAACGTGCCCTTGCCCACGGCTATTCAATTTTAGCCCCTCCGGGGCGGATGGACCCGTCCCACCCGGGGCTTCACCCCCTCCGTGTTCAACCAAAGAGGTGTGACACGTTCAGCCCCTCGGAGAGGGATGTTTTTTGCGCGCGTCTGCGCGCGCAGATAATTCCCACTCTCTCCCCAGGGGAGATGGCTTCGATTTTGAAAGGTCTTGCCTATTTGCGAGATGGGTTACTGATTACTGAAAACTGATAACTGAAGACTTATTTTCCCGCCACGGCCCGGCCTACGCGCGCCATCCAGGCCAACTCTTCTTCTGTCATGGGGCCGCGCGTCAATGCTTCCAGCGCTTCATCCATTTGCGCCGCATTGGCGGGGCCGGTGAGGCACACATCCACTTCCGGGCGGCTCAGAACGTAGCGATAGCAATCCGTGGCAGTGGGAGCGCGTTCATCCTTGGGAAGCGGATGCCCGCCCATGAAGAACGCCTGTAGGCCGGATTTGCCGAGGAGTTGTCCCCAGCTCGTGGCGGTAAACGAAACCATGCCAGGGCGGTTTGCGGCAGGCAGGTGGGGAAAGATTTCCTTTTCCGCGCCGGGATGTGCGGCGTTGTAACGGAAATGCACGACGTCGAAATCGCTCGCGATAGCAATCGAGGGAACGAGCGTGCGTTGGTGGGTCGAGACCGCCAGGAATCGCACCAGGCCGCGTTGTTTCAGTTGCCGAGCGGCATCCAGAATCCTCGGCGGCACGGGCTTGTTCCACATGCCCAGCAGCAGGACGTCCGCATGGTCAAAGTCCAAGGCCCGCAGCGCGCGCTCCAGGCTGCCGGCCATCAATCCGGCAATTCGTGTATACGATTGGATCACCAGCACAATGCGCTCGCGCTGAGGCTTCAGCCGCTTCAACCCCTCACCAAATGAGGCGAGCCGACGGCTTCCCCAATAGATGTAATTCACCCCGCGCTCGAAAGCCCGCTCCAGCGCGTCGCCGGGAACTCCGTAACTGGCGCTGGTTCCCAGCCGGCAAACTTGCAAACCTGTACGCCCTAAGGTGCTGTGCTCGAAATTGCTGGACGGTTTATCCATGATGGCTCACTCGGAGAGACTTGGTTGGGCACCCCGTCGAATTTGAGGAATATAAGAAGACCCAAGGGTGCCAGTGTCCACTGGACCTCTCGTGAAATTCGGTCCAGGGACCTTGGATAATCTAACACGAATCAAGGCGGGCGAGACAATTGGAGGGCGGTTGATTAGGCAGGAAGTGCCCCCTCACCCACCGCCTTGCGGTCCCCCCTCTCCCCTGCGGAGAGGTAAAACGCATTGCGGGCGCACATGCGCGCCCA
>JARLGN010000248.1 GCA_031292775.1 Acidobacteriota bacterium
CGTGGCGCCTACGTCGTCAACCGTTTCCATCAGCCCGACCACACGAACGTTGAAGGCCTGCTGGCCTCTCTCCACAACGCTTCCCCCCGCGTTCCCATTATTCGCGGCCAGGGCTTGTTCCACCTGGGCGATACTCAGGCCGTAACCAATAAGCTTGTTGGGGTCAACCTGTACCTGATACTCGCGCGTCATCCCTCCGAAAATGTCCACGTCGGCGATGTCGGGCACGGACTTCAATTGTTTGAGCACCACCCAGTCCTGAAGCGATTTCAGGGCCATGATGTCGTAGCGCGGATCGGTGCTTTGCAGGGTGTAGAAGTAGATCTGGCCCACCGGGCTGTAATCCGGTCCAATTTGAGGATTGAGATTGGCGGGCAGGCTCACCAGGGAGAGGCGTTCCAGCACCCGCTGCCGGTTTTCAAAGTCGATGGAATCATCATCGAAAACCATGGTCACCGAGGAAATTCCAAACAATGACGTGGAGCGGAGATGCGTGAGGTGCGGCAGGCCATTCATCTGCAACTCGAGGGGAATGGTAACCTGGCGCTCCACCTCCTCCGCCGCGCGGCCGGGCCATTGCGTAATGACATTGACGTAGTTGTCGGCCACGTCCGGGTAAGCCTCAACGGGGAGCCGGTGAAACGAGATGAACCCCCAGACGAGCAGTACTATACCCAAACCCAAAACCAGGAACTTCTCGCGCAGGGCAAAATCAACAAGGTAGCGGATCATAATTATTGGGTCATTGACTCATTGGGTCATCGGGTCATTGAGTAAACTGTTCCTAAATGAATCAATGACCCGATGATTCAATCTCTCAATTCCTTCATTCCATTCCCGCCGCACTGGCGAATTGCAAGGCGTTGGCGACTACTTTCCCACCCTCGGTGAGGCCGCTCAGGATAACCTGAAATCCATCGGAGGAAACCGGGCCCGATTGAACCTCGGTCCGGCGAAATTGCTTTCCTCCCATCGGCACGAAAACCCAATCCTTATCGTGCAGGCGCAAGACGGCGGAGACGGGAACCATGGGCCGCATTTGCGCTGTCTTCGACCGGAAGGTCGCAGTGGCGAACATCCCGGCGCGCATGATGCCGCCAGGGTTGGCAAGTTCCAGGCGGACTTTTGCGGTGCGCATCGACGGGTCCAGTACCGTGCTGATGTTCCGTACGCGGCCCGGAAAGACGCGGTCAGGAAAGGCATTCAACCGCACTTCCGCGGCATCACCCATTTGCACGCGATGCAGGTCGTTTTCATAGACATCGCACAGCACCCAGACCTCGGAAAGGTTGGCAATGGTGAATAGATTGGGCGAGTTATCCAGGGAGCGAATGCCGGTCCCACTGGTTACGTTCTGTTCCACAATCGCGCCGGAAATTGGAGCCCGAATGGGAACGAGGGGAGAGGGATTATGGAGATCTGCGCCCAGAACGGCGATGTGTTGGGTGATGGCACGGACGTCGATCTGCGCCTTATGCTCGGCATTTTCCGCGGCTTCCAAATCCTGCCGGGCCATCGCGCCTTTTTCGTAAAGCTCCCGGGCGCGCGTAAGCTGCTGGCGGGCAAAGCCCTCGTCAGCCTGAAACTTATCGTAGTCGGCAAAGGCTTGGGACACGTCAGGGCTTTCGATGACAAGTAGAACCTGGCCTTTGGTGACTTCATCGCCCAGCTTGGCACGGATGTCCACTGCGCGCCCACCCGCTAGCGAGAGCACCGGCACGGCGCGATTGACGTCGGGAGTTACTGCGCCCGTCACATGGAGTTCGTCCACGGCAGGGCGCTGCTCCACCGCGGCCAGCAGGAATTGTTCGGGATGCTCAACCTGCACCACCCCGTTGCCATGAACTTCCTCGATCTTAGCCTCGACGGGGGCGGGGCCTTGCGCGTCGGCGCTTGCCCGGCGATTGCAACCCGCCACAAAGAAGATGGCCATCAGCAGAAGAGAAAGAATAAGAGGAACAACTAGTTTTCGATTCAGCATAATTAGGTCTTCTCCCCAGGCGCATCCTTATCCGCCAACCTTGAGGCGCAGGATTTGGCGTATTGATCATCTCCCACAGCGTTTCCAGCGTGACAGATCCTCAACAACATACAAGTTCTATGCCTTGCTGCCAGGGATCGCTGGCATGGGACAAAAAATCGTTTATTACGTAGAATATGCTTGGTGGACGCATTCTGCCAAGGCTCATCCCTCCAGGGTGGGACTTTATGTCAACTCGACTTGGGGTTGCCCATTGGGACATTGTGTCCACCTCATGGGGCACGCGCAACGATTCTCAGGCATTAATGGGGAATCGCCACTTGTCCCGAATTGGCGGTTGCGGTCGACTATATCTTGGACGGAGGGGAGCGACCCTGGTGTAAGGAGATCGGGGGAATACCGAGTGAAGGTGTATCCGGCAGGACAGCGGCGCCCAAAACCAGGCGCAGCCCACAAGAACAAAGAGCGCGGTTCACAGTCGTGATAAGCGGGAACCTGCTCGTGTGAAAGCATCCGTGAGCCAGATTCCGAGCTTTCATTACCGAGCGGGATGAATCTTCCATCGGAGCCTGCTCGGCGTGCAGGTCGTCGGTCAGGGAGATGACCGGAAAAAGCAAAACCAGTGCGCAGGCCAGGGAAAGTAATACAAGTGGACAGTTGTGGCCGCGCTTTGTGGGCGCCCCCTCAAAGGTCTCGGCCCTCCAGAACAGGAAGGCTCCAACGGCAACCAGTAGCCAGATTGTATTCAGCAGAACTTCCATGGACCCTATCAAGTTACTCTTGCAAATGTAATGTGAACAGCCCTTGCTACCCTGGAATCTATCCCGCCAGCTCAGACGTATCTTATCACTCTTTGGATGCAGTGTTTTATCAACCGGCTGCTTGATAACAAGTTGTCGGGTTGAGCCAAGCTTCAAAGCTGCAGATAGGTTCGGAGTTCGGGATCAGAGCGCACTTTCCAGATGTGACCGTCAACCCAGTAGTGCAGCAGTCCGGGGGCAGCGAAAAAGGAGAAGATGATCTGGTTTCGTGTCCCGACGTTCATCAGGCCCACGCCCGCGGGCAGAACAAAGCGCGGAACAACATCGAAAACTATCGCGTACAATGCCGCTGCCGCAACATAGGTGAGCCATCGGCCATTGACCAGTGTTGCCAGTCCGTACTTTCGGGCGTCCGCATTATTAAGATTGTATTTGTTCCGGTTGTAGAACCAGACCAAACGGTGATATTGAACGTTGTGAAAAATCGTTACCGCGGCGTAAATCCCCAACAAGGGCATTCCACTTCGGAGGAGCAGGTAGTTAACTGGGATCGCGGCAGCGAAGAGAAACTGTTTCGGCCAATTCAGGGATTGACCTCCCTTCCACTTCTGTACCTGCCGAACAAGATAAGCGAGCGTCGCCAGAATCAGTAGGAACAGGAGGAGGTTTTCATACAGGGAAGCCAATCGCGGGATAATCGGAAAGGGCAGCATGGCAGCGGCTTCCTTATCGTGCAATGGATAGGTTAAGAAGGGATAATAGAACGCTGCCGCGAAAAATATCTTATCCAACTTCATGTCCACAGGTTTGAAGTCGCGGTTCTTCTTCTTGTACATCATCATAAAACCATAATGCTGCTTGAAGACGTGGTAATAGCCCCACAGCACGGTGGCAAGTTCCATTTCATCACCAAGGTGGAGAAAGACCAGAAGCGGGCAGATGGCAAAGAAAAAGGCGAGGCTCCCCCACAACCACCGGCCGCGGCGCTGGCGCTCCTCGGCATCCAAATAAGTGCGGGATATCGTGGCAAACCCATGGGTTTCGTCGAAGACAATGGCCCAAATGGCCACCAACAACAGGAGTGGCACGTGGGTGAAACGCCAGAGAGCCCAAAAAACGTAGGCAGCGGCTGCCCCACCGGCGGTGAACCACAATAGGTCAGCACGCGGTGAGACAATCCACGATGAACGGATCCTCTCTTGAGCTTCAAAACTTGCCGTGGCCATCAGCCGATGCCTCCTCGGAAATATCGTCGGCCCTCCTCACAGTGCCGAATACAGTCGTATCCATGAAAAACCCTGGTTTAAGCCCCGTGGAAAAAATCCGCCCGCCCTCTGTGCTCCACAACCGAGGGAAAGGGGGAGTTTGGGAATTTAGATGATTAGCCCCTTGCCGAGGTTTCATTGCAGTCTTTTGACCCCGATCCGCTGGGGTGGACAACCAAACAGATTTATGCAAATATCTAAACCTCCATGTCCTGCAAGCGTCGAACTTCCCTCCTTATCATTCTGCTCGTAGCCATATTTTCCGCGACCCTGCGGGCACAGGAACCCCCAATAGCGGCGCCCACGGTCCGGCAGGAACTTCCGCCCACCAACGATGCAAAGGAGATTGTCCGCCGTGCTTTGGATGTGGACCAGTTCGACTTTCAGCTTGCCCGGAATTACACCTATGAACAGCGGGATGAGCTCAAAATGCTGGATAAGGGCGGGAATGTTAGGAAGCGCGAGATCAACACTTACGACGTGACCATTCTCTATGATGAGCCCTGTCCGCGCCGTATTCGCAAAGACGACAAACCTTTGACTACGAAAGAAGAGAGGAAAGAGGCGGAGAAAGTAGATAAGTTTGTCGCCGAGCGCAAGAACGAAACCGCCAAGGAGCATGAAAGACGGTTGGCCAAGCGGGAGAAAGAACGTCAGGAGGACCGCGCCTTCGTCCGCGACATCATCAACGCTTATGACTTCCGAACCGTGGGCGACGAACGGGTAGATGGTTACGACGCCTATGTGGTGGATGGCATTCCCCGGAAGGATTTCCGTCCCACTCAGCCCCATGCTGATATTCTTCCCAAACTCCTGGTGAAGTTCTGGATAAGCAAGAAAGATTATGGCTGCGTAAAACTGGAAGCGGAAACCCTGGATACAATTTCCTGGGGCTTTTTTCTGCTGAGGATTCACAAAGGAACGTTGATTCAATTCGAACAAACCCGCGTCAATGATGAAATCTGGCTGCCCCGCCGGATTTCCCTTAATGCCACCGCCCGCGTCGCATTCTTTGCCAATGCCATTGATTGGGAGTCGACCTTTTCCCACTACAAAAAGTTCAGTTCGGGTACGCGAATCTTGCCAGGAGCGGCCGAGGTTCAGCCGACGGCAGAATCTCCCCGATAACGACGAGGTGGGGCGAAGAAACAGTCCGGTCTCGGACGCTGGTCATAAGCAAGGCGAAACGCTTCCTTTACTCCCCTCAAAGGTTCAACCCTTAACGCACAGGACAGGGTTTTTCTTGTCTGCAATGTGAAGAGCTGCAGGCAGAATTATAGTATCCTCATGACTATGACGGATCCCAGCACAACAGGAGACAATGCGCCCACCAAGCCACCCGCCTCGCAGCATCAGGCTCTGCTGGAGGTCGCTGAATCGATCGCTACCCATCGTGATTTGCCAGCGCTTTTTCACGACCTCGTTGAACGCCTGCCTGGCCTGGTAAATTTCGATACGCTGTGGCTGGTACTACATGAACCCATCCGCAACGTCATGCGCCTGCACATTCTGGAAACTCCATCCCGCGCCTACATCGACGTGATTGAACGAACGGTGGAAGACTCCCCCAGCGGATGGGTTTGGGAACACCAAAAGGCACTCGTGGTTCCGGACATGGAGCAGGAGGGCCACTTTTCCAAGGCCATGGATCTACTGAAGAGCTATGAAATCCGGTCGTTATGCATCTTACCCTTGACTACGGTACATCGCCGCTTGGGTGCTGTGGGATTCGGTAGCCAGCGGTTAGATGCCTATGGAGAGGCTGCCGTGGACTTCCTGCAACTTGTGGCCCGGCAAATTGCGGTTGCCGTAGACAACGCGCTGAGTCACCAAGCCGCCCATGCATTGCAACAGCAGCTCGAACATGAGCGCGATCGGCTGAAGTTTCTCTTGGATCTGAACAACAGCGTGGTTTCCACCCTTGACCTCAGGCAGCTCTTTCGTGCGATTTCAGCAAACGTTCGGCAGGTTATGGAGTGCGATTACGCCAGCGTGCTTCTGCCCGAGCAGGACGGAACACACTTAAGGGTTTACGCACGCGACTTCTCCGAGGGGGGCGAATCGTGGCCGGAAGAGATCGTCATACCCGCGGCGGGAAGGCCGGCCGGCGAAGTCATGCAGTCAGGTGAGCCCCTGATTCTTGATGGCCAAGCGCTTAGCCGGTATGGCGCTCATCTGAACCTGGTGAAGATGGGATTAAAATCCGTCTGCGTCCTTCCGATGAGGAACCATGGCCGTGTGATCGGCACACTCAATCTAGGAGGGCTGCGGGAGGGGGCATTTTCCCAGGGGGATATAGAATTTCTGACCCAAGCGGCCAATCAGATCGCCATTGGTGTTGAGAATGCGCTCAACTATCAGCAGGTTGAAGCGGCACGGGAACGATTGACGGAAGAAAGAAATTACCTGAACGAAGAAATACGCACGGACCATGACTTTGAAGCGATCATCGGCCAGAGTGCGGCACTCAAGAGGATTTTGAAGCAGGCAGAATTAGTGGCGCCGACGGTCTCGACCGTCCTTATCCAGGGGGAAACCGGCACCGGCAAGGAGGTCCTGGCCCGAGCCATCCACGAAATCAGCCCGCGCCGGGATCGCACCTTTGTGAGTGTGAATTGCGCAGCAATCCCTCTCGGACTCCTGGAAAGTGAACTCTTTGGCCACGAGAAAGGGGCCTTCACGGGCGCAATCGCGCAGAAAATCGGTCGGTTCGAATTGGCTCACCAGGGGACCCTCTTCCTGGATGAGGTCGGTGATATTCCGCCGGAGTTACAACCAAAACTGCTAAGGGTATTGCAGGAACAGGAATTTGAACGCCTGGGTGGCACCCGGACTCTTCACGTGGACGCCCGTGTTATAGCAGCTACCAGCCGGGACTTGGCCCAAATGGTCGAGAACCGGGAATTTAGGAGCGACCTCTATTACCGGCTGAATATCTTTCCGGTCCTCGTCCCGCCCTTGCGCGAGCGGCCGGAAGATATTCCCTTGCTGGTTGCCCATTTTACGGATAAGTATGCTCGGAGAATGGACAAGCGAATCAGTAAGATACCAGAAGAAACGATGGTCGCCCTCAAGCGCTACCATTGGCCCGGCAATGTGCGAGAGTTGCAGAATTTCATCGAGCGGGCCACGATTTTGACCTCAGGATCGACGCTCCAGGCTCCGCTCTCTGAATTGAAACAGGCCGGCAGGGAAGTCCCGCGAGCGGCCCGCACTCTCGTTGAAGTCGAGCGTGACCAGATCCTCCGAGCACTTCGCGAGGCCCAATGGGTGCTTGGCGGCCCTGGGGGCGCTGCCGATCGGCTGGGATTAAAGCGGACGACTCTCTTCTATAAAATGCGAAAACTGGGGATTTCCCGACCTGCAAACTGACGTGAGTCCGTCACGGCGTCAAATTTTTGACGTCAATTCCCCCATTTGATATCCAATGACATTCTCTTCCACGTTTCTGATTACGATTTAAGTCATTTATTTTAAACGTCTTAAAATAAGGTCATCATCACGCGACGATTGGAATTCGACATGCCTATGTTTGGACTGACGCTTGGAGGGAGTATTGTCGGTCCCTCCAAATGGTAAGTACCAAAGCGGTCCTCGGCAAGTGGTTTAGGCGGGCTGCGAGGGTTCGAACTTTCTGTCGGCTAGGGTCTTAACCGACCCAAACTGGCGGAGGAAAAGGTCTTGATCTACCCAGTATGTGGATTGTCCGCTTAGCGCTACGACGGCCGTACACTTTCATCGTGATGGCCATAGTCATCATGATTATGGGAGTGCTCTCCATTATTCGCACCCCCAAGGACATTTTCCCCAATATTAACATCCCGGTTGTTACCGTCCTATGGAACTACGCGGGCCTGTCTGCTGACCAGATGGCGAACCGGATGGTCGTCATCAACGAACGTTCCCTCACCTTGACAGTGAACGACATTGAACACATCGAGTCCGAATCGCTGAATGGCATTGCCGTCATCAAGATCTTCTTCCAGCCGGGCGCCAACATCGCCATGGCGATGAGTCAGGTTACGGCAATGTCCCAGACACAGCTTCGGCAAATGCCGCCTGGCACCACCCCACCACTGATTATTCAGTACAGCGCTTCCACGGTGCCCATTCTGCAATTGGGGCTCTCCGGGCTAGGACTTTCTGAGCAGCGGTTGTTTGACTTGGGTGCGAACTTCATCCGTGTCCAACTGGCCGACGTGGAAGGGGCTGCCATACCGTGGCCCTACGGGGGAAAGCAACGCCAGGTGCAGGTGGACCTTGATACTGCCGCCTTGCAGGCCAAGGGGCTCTCACCCCTCGACGTTGTAAATGCCATCAGCGCTCAGAATCTGATCCTTCCTTCCGGGACTGCAAAAATCGGCTCTTATGAGTATGACGTTGAGACCAACGGGAGCCCACTAACCACACTGGAACTCAACGATTTGCCAGTGAAGACGTCCGGTAACAGTGTGATTTATATCCGTGATGTCGCGCATGTGCGCGATGGCTTCCCGCCCCAGACCAACATTGTGCGTGTCAACGGCCAACGGGCGGCATTGATGACAGCGATGAAGACGGGCAATGCGTCGACTCTGGACATCATTTCCCAAATCAAAGCGGAGTTGCCACGTATTCAGAAGGGCCTCCCAACGCAATTGCAAATGCACTATTTGAATGATCAGTCCATCTTTGTGAGGGCTGCCATTAAAGGTGTGGTGAGGGAAGCGCTTATTGCCGCTCTCCTTACCGCGGCGATGATTCTGCTGTTCTTAGGGAGCTGGAGGAGCACCATCATAATTGCGGTCTCCATCCCACTTTCCATCCTAACCTCCCTGGTGGTGCTCAGTGCGCTCGGTGAAACCATCAACATCATGACGCTGGGGGGATTCGCCTTGGCGGTGGGAATCCTGGTGGATGACGCCACGGTTGAAGTCGAAAACATCAACCGCAACATCGCCATGAACAAAGAGATCCTAACGGCGATTTTGGATGGCGCGTCACAGATTGCTGTGCCGGCCTTTGTCTCGACCCTCGCCATCTGTATCGTTTTCGTGCCCATGTTTTTCCTGACAGGGGTCGCCCGGCACCTCTTTATCCCCCTGGCAGAGGCCGTAAGCTTTGCCATGTTGGCGTCTTACCTCCTGTCCCGGACGTTGGTCCCGACCATGGCGCGGTACTTGCTCCGCGGCCACGAGCACGACGCGCAGAATCTGGAGGCCGAGGCCCAGCGCCACTTTTTGGCGCGCCTGCAAATTAGATTTGAACACTTCTTCGAAGGGCTGCGGGGGAGATACAAGGGTTGGCTGGGGGCTTGCCTGCGCCATCGTGTCTGGCTTGCCTTTGGGGTCTTGGGCACCGCCGCTGGGTCGTTTTTATTAATTCCCTTGATCGGCCAGGACTTCTTCCCCAAGGTTGATAGCGGTCAGTTTACCCTGCACCTGCGTGCCCCTACGGGAACCCGCATCGAAGAGACAGCCTTGCTTTGCGATAATGTCGAGAATTCCATTCGCCAGGCAATTCCTCCCAAGGAAGTGACCAGTATTATCGATAACATCGGGTTGCCGTACAGCAGCGTGAATCTTGCCTACAGCAACTCGGCGCCTATTGGCCCCGGTGATGCTGACATTATGGTTGCGCTATCGGAAAACCATCGCCCCACGGCAGAGTACGTCCGTAGGCTGCGGCTCAAATTGGCTCAGGAATTCCCCGTCGTGACGTTTTACCTCCTGCCCTCTGACATGGTCAGCCAGATTCTGAATTTTGGCCTTCCGGCACCCATCAATGTCCAGGTGGTGGGCCAAAACCTGTCCGGCAATCGGCAATTTGCCGATGGGTTAATGCGTAAACTTAAGTACATCCCCGGGGCAGTGGACTTGCGCGTTCAGGAACCGTCCAACCTGCCGCGCCTTCAAGTTGACATTGACCGAACCCGGTCGGCGCAAGTGGGATTTACGCCCCACGACGTCGCCAGTGACATGCTGATTTCCCTGAGTGGAAGCTTCCAGACTTCGCCCACCTTCTGGCTGGATCCGCGGAGCGGCGTAAGCTACAGCATCACAACTCAAACGCCGCAGTACCGCGTGGACTCACTTCAGGATATTAAGAACATCCCTATTTCGAACTCCAAAGGCGATCCACCACAGATCCTCGGGAATCTCGCTTCTATCAGCCGTGGTGCATCACTGGCCGCAGTCTCGCATTACAACGTTCAGCCCGTGGTCAATATTTACGGCGCCGTGCAGGGAAGAGATCTGGGGGGGGTGGCTCGCGACCTTGACCGCATGGTGGGTGAGAGCCAGAAGGATCTGCCGCGCGGGTCACGGACCATTGTGCGCGGGCAGATTGATACCATGCGTTCGTCCTTCACTGGACTGCTGGCCGGGTTGGTTTTCTCGATAGTCCTGGTCTATCTCTTGATCGTGGTGAACTTCCAGTCCTGGCTGGACCCGCTGATTATCATTTCGGCATTGCCGACCGGGCTGGCGGGGATCCTCTGGTTCCTGTTCGCGACTCACACCACGTTCAGCGTGCCGGCCATGATCGGCGCCATCATGTGCGTGGGCGTCGCCACGTCCAACAGCATTCTGGTGGTAAGTTTTGCCAAGGAACAATTGGAAGAGGGCGTCAATTCTACGACGGCGGCACTGGAGGCCGGGTTCACCCGCTTTCGTCCCGTCATCATGACGGCGCTGGCCATGATTATTGGCATGGTGCCGATGGCCCTGGGCATGGGTGAGGGTGGCGAACAGAACGCTCCCCTGGGCCGGGCGGTCATCGGCGGTCTGTTGTTTGCCACGGTGGCGACCTTGTTCTTTGTTCCCACCGTGTTCAGTGTCGTGCACGGCGGACGAACGAATCGGGCGATCGAGCCATCGGGCCATCGGGCCACCTAGCGATCCCGCCACTAGGGATCGAAGAATCCTGCGGGTTGGCTGGGAGGTAAACTCCATATGGCGACACAACCTGAGCAGCTAAGAGCGAGGACGAAGCAGTTTGCCATTCGAATCGTAACGCTCTTCAAGAGTCTGCCGAAGACTGGTGAAGCTCGGATCATCGGGAAGCAGGTGATGCACTTACTGGCTGTGGCAAATGAGTTGCTTGCAATCTTTGCCGCATCTCACTGTACTGCCCGACAGGGGAGAAGCGCCCAATGACTAAATGGCCCGATGGCCCGATGACCCGATTTTGGAGGACGTAATGAGCGTAGAGGAAAGTTACGAGATTGAAACCCGCGATGGCGGCAGCGGAGGTCCCCTCTTGCCAGGCCAACGTCCCCCGTCGTCCGGTGTGGGCAAGGTCATCTTCGGGGCGCTGCTGGTCCTGCTTATCGCTGGCTTCGTACTATACCGAGGCATCACCACACGAGCCCGCGCCTCTGAAGACGTGAAAACTGACACGCGTGAACTCGCCGTGCCTGCGGTTTCACTGGCTCAACCCAAGCGCGGCGCGCCGCAGGAAGAAATCGTTCTGCCGGGAAACATTCAGGCATTCACCGACGCTCCAATTTACGCACGAACGAGCGGGTACCTGAAGAGCTGGAAAGTTGACATCGGCGGCAGGGTAAAGAGCGGCGAACTTCTGGCGGAAATCGAAACGCCCGAACTGGATCAGCAACTTCAGCAGGCACGCGCGGAACTGGCGACGGCCAATGCCAATTACTCTTTGGCGCAGATCACCGCCGCGCGTTACGAGGATCTGTTGAAAAGCGATTCCGTGGCCAAGCAGGACGTCGATAATGCCGTGGGTGATGCTCACGCCAAAAAGGCTATGGTGGATTCCGCCACGGACAACGTAAAGCGCCTGGAGCAGTTGCAGTCTTTTGAAAAAGTCTATGCGCCCTTTGACGGGGTGCTTACGGCGCGCAATACCGATATCGGCCAACTCATTAACTCCGGGAGCGGCAGCGGCGCCAAGGAGCTGTTTCACGTGGCGGCCGTTCACACGCTGCGCGTCTACGTGAATGTACCGCAGATCTACTCCCCCGCGGCCGTCCCGGGCGTCCCGGCCTACTTGACCATGCCGCAGTTTCCCGGACGCCGCTTTCCCGGCAAATTAGTGCGAACCTCCGAGGCGATTGATCAAGCCTCCCGCACCCTGCTGGCGGAAGTGGACGTTGCCAACCCCACGGGCGAAATCCCCCCAGGCGCTTACGCGGAAGTCCATTTGAAGCTCCCCTCCGCCACTTCGGCGGTGGTGATTCCGGTAACGAGTCTGATTTTCCGCTCGGAAGGTCTGCGTGTCGCCGTAGTACGCAACAATCACGCTGTCATGATTCCCATAACCATTGGCAGGGACTTCGGAAGCGAAGTGGAAGTAGTCTCTGGCCTCGACGTAAGCGAGAAAGTGATCACCAATCCTCCCGATTCCCTGGTGGAGGGTCAGGAGATTCGTGTTGCGAACCC
>JARLGN010000249.1 GCA_031292775.1 Acidobacteriota bacterium
AGTTCCGGCAGACTGCCTACAAACGATATGGGGCAATCCCAGGCGGCGGCGCGGCTGGTAACATACTCCAGCATGTCAGGCTGCGTGCCGATGGTCTCGCTGCTCGGGACCCAGTAACCTACCCATCCAAAATTAATGCTGGTAAAGTCCTTCGCCACGCGCTTGATTTCTTCCACCGGACAAGCTTGTACGGCCGGTCGCGTAACCTCCGGTTTGAACGTATCAAAGGCATTCCCGCGTGTCAGGATGTGCCAGCTAAAATGCGATTTGCACGCTCCCTCGGCAAAGAGCGGTTGAGGGTCCAGTCCCTTATGCACCATCCACTGCGCCCGCGAGACGGTATACCAGTAAGGAGGCGGGACATCCTCGGCTCCGTCGAAGTACACCCACTTGAATCCCGCCTCGCCATAGATTCTCCGCAGCCGTTCCGCAACTTCTTCCTGGATGCTGGTATTCTGGGTGAAGCGGACAAAGACCGGCCAGGTGTCAACATCAAGCAACCCCATCAACGTGCCCTTTTCATGCGGGGAAGCTTTCGTTCCGAGCGCGCCGCGCCGGCAGCCTTCAAATTGATACGGCGGGCTGGTGGTGAACCGTTCATAAGTGATCAGCTCATCCAATACCTTCAGAATCCTTCTTTCATTGTCCATCGTACAAAGCCGCGGATTCTCCTCAATCGTAATCACTGCGGCCTCGGCGTCGATGGATTCCGCCAGGGTGAAGCGTTCCTGCAGATTTAGTCGCGCGTCCGGCACTGGTGTAACGAAGGGATCGTTTTTGTGGGCCTTGTCGTAGTGGATATGAATTCCCGGAACGATTCCCGCATCACTGATCTTTTTCACGACTTCTTGGAGGTCAGCCATTTCACCCGGATACTCCGGCCGCCAAGGAAAGTGGCCGCAGCTTTTGGCAAAGGCCAGGTAGTAGAGATCCAATAGCCTGAATCCGCCCAGTTTGGCATATTCGATGTGCTGGTCGATATCGGCGGGGGTCGCCTTCAGCAATTCGTAGTAGGAATGTTTGTATGCCTTCGACCGGCGGCTCTCCACCCCGCGGGGCAGGTCGAAGTCTTCTTCCACGCGCGCGATGCAGTCAAGCAGGTGGGGAGTTTGGGTCACAATTAACGCTGCTCCCACGCCCTCCAGCTTTACGTTGTCGACTGTTCCTGCCCGAAAAAGGTGATAACCCTGCCGGGGCTCCGCGTCAATTTTGGCATAGGGATCGGTGGCAAGCACGTTCACGGCGACGGCATCGTCCCACAATACGTTGAGCCATTCGCCGAAATTCCTGCGATCGCGCACCGGCAACTGCACGAATAGGGATTCATCAATCGGCGTCTTGGGTTTGGGGCGCAGCGCGTTGGGGCTGTGGTAGGTAAGACTCTCCAATTCAAATGCGATGTAGTCATCGGTGATTTTAAGGCGGATGGACGCCTCATATCCCACCAGGGCAAAGGTCACAATCAGCCGGTCGTTCTCCCTGCGCACACGCTCGACGGGAAAATCCTTGGACTTGGCGGGGTAGGCCTGCTGTAACTCGTTATCGTAGGGCCGGAATTGCGTGACGGTGAACATCGGCGTGCCTGCGTTCTTTACAAGGCATTCTTGCCCCGTGGCTTTATGAATCAGACTCTGCGCGAATCCCGCCGGGCTGATGACAAGACGCATTTCGGCATTTTCGAGCACGATGCCAGGGGCTTCCGGCGCAGGCGAAGTGCCGGCGGCGCCCGATTGCTTTCCCTTATCCTGGGAATCGGCCGGCAGATTTTCCGGCAGCGACGCCATGCTGAGCATTCCCGCGTGTTTCAAAAAGGTCCTTCGGTTGCTCACAAAGCTCTCCCCTCAGAAGTTGGAGATTCTATTCATGCCGTACAGGACTCTTGCGGAAGCCGATTCAGCGAACATTACACGCGGGTGGTGACACATGCCACATGCCAGCGCGCTGTCTTGAAAGATGACCGAGAAGTATACGCCGGGGCTTTCCCTGCGCACAAGGATATCAAGCGGTCTTGGGAGCTATTTGGGATGCGGAATGATGTTCAAAATGAGGAGAGTATCCCCCGTGATGAGGAAATAGAAACGCCGGTCACGGTTTACGCGGGCCTGCCAGATATTGCGCGATTCGTCGTATTTCTTGGTGCGAAGCGAGGGGTGCCGGAAATTCTCCACCAACAGTTTGACTTGTTTGTCGAATGCTTTCTGCACCGAGGCGGGAGCCTCAGCATAGTTCTTTGCAGCGGCGGCCGTAAGTTGGCGCTTCATCGGCTATGGGGTTTAACGGATACGGCCTTATTGGGGCGAGATTTCTTTGGTTGAGAGTGCAGAAACGTAATCATCTCTTCGTGGGTCTCAAAGGGCCCAAAAGTTTCACCCTTTTTTACCTGCTCCAACGATTCCGCCAGGCGGGCATCGATGATCCGTCGTTGCTGTGGTGTATATTCACGGTCCACAACCATCTTGGGAGTGAGAATAATCCTGCCGTTCTCCGCCCTGGCTTCCACAATGTCGCCGTCAACCAGTCCCACCTGGACGCGAACCCGCGTGGGAATAGTTACCTGCCCCTTGCGTTGTACCCTAACGAGATTGCTCATAACGATTAGTTTCCGGAAGCCGGAAATTCCAACTTCCTGAAATGAAGGATAGCGATTTGCCGATATCCTGTCAATGGCGTCATGATGAACTCGACGGAGCGGCGTACTTACGCCGCCATTGCTGAAAATCGCACCCTTTCGCTGAGGTTGGGCGGATGGCGGGGTAAACCCGCCGCTACTTCTTGCCATCTCATTGCGGCAGTATTCCTCATGTTCCCAACCGCGGCGGGACGATGTAGAATTACAGCTAAATCGTTTTTGGATCCTCGCCGTCGCCGAGTCAAATTTGCTCTATAAAGGAAACCTCCCTTGCCACTAACACGACCTGAGTGCGAAAAAATCCATGAATCCGCGCTGGACGTCTTGAAGGATTTGGGCGTTCGCGTGGACGACCCGGAAACCATCCGAACGTTGCAGGAGGCGGGCGCCACGGTGGACACGGAGAACCGCGTTCACATTCCCGCGCGCTTGGTGGAGTGGGCACTTCAGCAGGCGCCGCGCCAGGTGAAAATTGCCGACCGCAACGGCCATCTGTGGCAATTGGGTCCCGAGGGAGGGACGCTGGTCCTTACGGGGAATGCGCTCTACATCACGCGCGGCCGCACGCGCAGTGATTTGATGGCGGCGGATTTGGCGGAACTGGCGCGCGTCGTGGATGCGTGCCCGGACATTCACGGCATGGTGGGAACTTCCATGGCCGACTATTCCCCCACCAGCCGTGATTTCGCCGGGTTCCGCATCATGGCGGAAAACACGGGGAAGCATCTTCGGCCCTGCATTTACACACCGGCGGGCGCACGCGTCGTTATGGAGATGGCCCAGGTTCTGCTCGACGGCGCAACCTTGCGGGAGCGTCCCATCGTCAGCACCGGTTTCAGCATCATCAGTCCGTTGCACTGGACGGCCCTGGCGCTTTCGGTCTTCAAGGAGACCGCGGGCCTGGGTGTTCCCGTGATGATCAATTCCGAACCCCTGGCAGGCGCGACGGCTCCTGTTACCCTGGCCGGCTGCATGGTGATTGGCGACGCCGATACCCTGAGCGGACTGGTCATCAACCAATTGCTGGAGCCCGGGCGTCCGTGCTTTTACAATATAGGGTTCGCGCATGTTTTCGATATGTCCGCCGGGCTGGCGCTAACCGGTGCGCCGGAGAATGCCATCCTGCAGGCTGCCGGGGCTGATATGGCGCGGTTTCACGGCCTCCCGTGCGCGTCATGGATGTCCACGGAATCGCCGTGCGCCGACGCCCAAGCCGCCTTTGAGAAAATGATTGGCGGCCTGGCCCACGCGGCGGCAGGCGTCAACTTTATCTGGGGGGCCGGAAATCTGGAATCCACACTAGCGATGTCATGCGAGGCGCTGGTGACTGACGATGAAATTGCGGGCTATTTCCTGCGCTTCCAACGCGGCTTTCCCGTGGATGATGAGGGGTTGGCGCTGGCGGACATCAAGGAAGCAGGGAAGTCCGGGGACTTTTTGAATTCCCCCCACACGCTGAAGCACTATCGCGAGGTTCTGAGCCGGGCACATTTGGCCGTGCGGGCGCGGCGCGGCGACTGGGAGGCAAAGGGTTCGCACACGTTCGAGGAATCGGCGGAGCAGAAGGTGCGCGATATCCTGGCGAAGGAGCCCAAGCAGTATTTGGACGCGCGGCAGAAAGCCGAATTGGAGCGGATTGAGCGAACCGCGATTTCTTCTTGACCTGACCTAACCGTTAGGCTACAATAATAGCGGGTAGGCCGGAGACGGTGCGTGCAGGGCGGAGCTGGGGTACGGGAGCAAGGGTGATGGACAACGTCGAGACAGGACGACAAACTGTACCAACGGCACTGAGTCTTATTGTCCTTTCGGGCCAAATGTCCCTAAGCTGAGAACTTACTGATAATAAAGGATCGAAAGAGCGGATTTTCCACCTCGCAGAGCTGACAACATACTGCAAAAAAATCCACTTACAACAGATCGGACAAAAGCTGCAAATGGGGTGCAATATGTCCGAAAGATATGGCGCCAAGTTGTCGCTAGCCGGACGGTATCAACGGCCCCGCAGGGTGAGAGAAGCGCAAATCAAATGGTCTCCCGACGGTCTCCCGTCATCCTTCCACCGAGATTCGGATGATCGCTTTCACCACACCGTCGGTCCGCTTGCTGACGAGCTCGAAAGCGCTGGCAGTTTCTTCCAGGGGAAAATGATGGGTGATCAGCGGTCGCACGTCGATGCGCCCGTTGGCGATGAGTTCAACGGCTAGTTCCACGCATTCGTTTTGGCGGCGCACGTTGAGGATGCGCAACTCGTCGCGGCGCGCCAGATTGATGTTGAAGCTGACGCGGTCGACCTCGGGGATGCCGATGATCAGCAACGCCCCGCCCGGTTTCAGCAATTCCAGGCCCTGGTCGATGGCATCTTGTTCACCGGCGCATTCAAATACCGCGTCCAAGCCCAAAGGCTCGACGCGCCGGATGGCGGCGACCACGTCTTCCTGCCGGGGATTGCCGGTCCAATGGGCGCCGCAGGCACTCGCCACCGCCCGCCGCTCATCCACCAATTCGGTTACGTAGACGGTGGCTTGTGCGAGCGCGCGTGCTGCGAGCAATGTACACAAACCAATGGGACCTGAACCAATGATCCCAATACGGGCGCCGGGTGCGAGTTGGGCCATTTGCGCGGCGTACACGCCTATGGAAAGCGGTTCCACCAAGGCCGTCTGATCGTCGCTCAGAGAGTCGGGAACCGGAAAGCAGCACGCCGCGGGCAAAGTCATGTACTCCACCAGCGCGCCCGGCAACTGTCCGGGATTGCCGAGAAACTTCTGGTCGCGGCAGGTATGCTTTCGTCCGGTACGGCACTGATCACATTTGCCGCATGGCACGAGCGGATCAACCGCAACTCGCTGGCCGGGTTGAAGGCCCTTTACCTCGGGGCCCACTTCCACGACTTTGGCAGCGAATTCATGGCCGAGTATGTGAGGAAACTCCACCACCTGTGTCCCTATCCTTCCCTGGGTGAAGTAGTGGATGTCTGATCCGCACACGCCTAGGGAGTCAATCCGCAGCAGAACGTCGCGAGGCCCCGCCAGGCACGGCGCCGCCTGCTGGCGTAGCTCCATTTTTCGCAATCCCGTCAGGTAAACAGCTTTCATTTTATAGCCCCCTGCCACTCATTCCGTTCCCAGAGTTGGTCATTACTGCCGGAAAAGATTTTAGTCACGTGATAATGCTCATGCAAATAGGCGCGAAGGGGGACGAGGTTCTCCCCGCCCGCCGTGTGCTCCGGGACATTATCCAGCATCAATTGCCACATCACATAGCGCGCGCGATGCCTCTCCAGGCCAGCAATGAGGTCGCGCACTTCGCCCGGCCTCGTCCAGTCGTTCGGGATGACATAAGATATCCGCGATGGCGGCCGGAGACCCAAGGGAAAGTAGAAGTGGACGTTGCGCCCCCCGAAGAAATAATCCGAAGGTGAAGTCCTGGCCGCGAGATACTTGAATTCATCGTAAGCCCCGGTATCCAGAAACGCCGTTTGGCCCGCAGGCAAGTCCAGGTCGGCGCGCAAAAGCTGTTCGTGGCGGAGAGTCTTGAGCATGATCGTCGCGGCGCACAGTACCCCGGCAATCCAAAGGAAGTTCAGTACAGAGCGTGATATTCGCCGCGTGGAATTCCTGAGAAGCCAAATCAGAACGATCCAGGCAGGGGGAGAGACGGTGCACAATCGAATCCATGCAGGCGCGGGCGCAACCGAGACAAACAGAGAGAACCCCGCGATGTTGACCAGCATGAGCCGATCCCACGCCGCGGAGGAAACGCCCTCCCGCTGCCGAATATAGGCCAGGAAAAAGTAGAGATAGACCCAGGGAATGGCGGCATAGACAAAAAGAAGGGGAACAACCTCCCACGCACGAAGTCCCAAAAGACTTCCCAAATAAACCCTGTAAGTGTTGACCTCCACCCACGCCGGAGCGTATTTGACGGGAAAAATGAAGGTCGAGTAAAGGAATTCCCGTGGGCCGGCTTTCCAAACGAAATAGCCCAACCCCAGCCCCAGTACGAGAATGAACCCGGCAAAGAGAAACCCCAACTTCAGGATAACGGGGCGCCATGCTTTGCTCATCCGCCGGCATTCCCAGAGCACAAAGACGGCAAAGGCCAGGAGAAACAAGGCGCCCTCCGTCTGGGTGAACCAGGCGCTGAGGCCGCAAAGCGCGCCCACCACGCCGATGCGGCCCGCGCTCCTTTTCTCCAAAGCGACCAGAATGGCAGCCATCGCGGCGAGGGTGCTGAACCAATGGTGAGACACAACATGCCAGGCCGAAAATTCAAAGGAAAGAAGCAGAAAGGCTGGAAGAAACGCGGATTGCCCGCTTATGACCCGCTTTGAAATGACAGTGGTCAGCCACGCCGCGAATGTTCCCAAAAACACCAGGATGGCGTTCGGGAGCCAGACGCTGGGTCCAAGTGCTTTGATAAGCGCGGCAAGGATTACCTGTATCCCGGGAAACGTGATTTGGAAGATGTCCCGGTAAAGAATCATGCCTTCAACCATCGCGCGTGCATCTTGCAGCCAAATTAAGGAGTCATTGGGTAGGAAGATGGGTTTGCATGGGAAAATGAAAAGCTGCAAATAGAGAAAGGCCGCAGCATCAAAAAGGAACAAGGCAAAACACCAAGGCGAGAGCTTCATGCTGGAATTTTCATCTGCAACTTTGTCCTTGGGCACGGCCATGTCTAGGCAGTATCGCACGCGCCAGCAAGCCGCGGCAAGTTCCGTGCAACAGATGTTCCAGTGTTGATGGAGAGGAGTCTGTTTCAGAAATTTTCGAGAATGTCGGTGACGAGGGTACGAGCGAGGTCGCGCGAAAGGCGGTCGAGAGCGGGCTTGTCTTCCTCGAACAGGGCGGAGGGGTTTTCACTCACCTGGTACTCTTCGCGAAACACGTAATTGCTGTTGGAGAACAGGATTTTGTGAGAGTGAACGTCCTCGAGTTTCACGTCGGCGATGACCTGCACCTGCAAGGAAGTGGCGCGGCCCGTGTTGGTGTCGAAGGTGATGACGCGGGCGCGAACATCCTTGACGGTTCCCTTCAGGATGGCGTCAGCGTCGGAAGGGTTGGGCAGGATGCGAAAATGTGTGCGCTCCAGGAACTCGCGCGTCACGGCGGTGGTGAGTTGCTGCTCGATGTGGAAATGGGTAGACAGGTTTTTGAAGGCGGGCACGCCGATGGTTTTAACATCGGGAGGAATGCGGGTCGCGGTGCCGGCAACATGGTAGCCGCATGCGGGAAGAAAGAGCATCAGGCAGTAGAAGGTTAGCAGCAGGCAACAGCGGGGAAGGGAAGCTTTGCAGGATGTTCCCGGGAGGAGCGATGCGAATTTCCCATTCTGTTCTTTGTTGTTCAAGCCGGTTCTTTTGCATTCCCAGAGGATGGAGGACCCGATCACCCGGCGCTACTTCCCGGTGCCCTCGCCCCCAAGGGAGCGAGGGTACCGTAATCTAGCCACATCGCCGAAAAGCAGAAAACCCAACCCATGAGGTTTAAGGCACGGATGAGGTTACGGCCAGGTTCAGCGTGGTTGTCCGTACCACCGCGGTATTTGAATGTAGCGTACCACTAACCGTGATGGTGTAATTTCCGGTGGTTGTCCCGGAAACCGTCAGGGTGGACGAGCGGCAAGCTGCGAGAGCCAAGTTGAGTGCCAGAATTGCACTGAGCGCTGCCAACCGCAATGCCAACCATCCTGGGTGGGCGCGCCGTCTGTTGGCCAAGGCCAGTGAGGCCAAGCCGGCAAGGCTGAGTAGCCCGAAAATCAAAGGCGGCAGCGTGCCGCTGGGGAAGCGAGGCAATGCATGAGATGGAGCGACGTACTTTACAGTGTTGATGGTCAGCGCGACATTCGAGGGACTGGTGGGGCCAGGTGTCGGGCCGGAATTGGAGAAAGTGCATGTGGCATCCGGCGGCAGCCCCGTGCTGTTGCACGTCAGATCAACTTGTTGGTTAAAAGTATTCAGGGGATTCACGATAATGGTGAATTTCCCGAGGGTGCCCGCCTGAATGGTCTGGATTGCCGGTGTGGACGTTAGGGTATAGTCTTCGAACCCAAGACTAAGCTGAAGCGTTGATGTCTGCGAACCGCTGGTGCCCGTTAACGTGAAGGCATATGGATTAGGCAGCCCGGTGTTGAGGTTGCTGATCGTCATCGTGGTGGTGCTGCCGACGAAAATGGGGTTCGCAGTGAACGCGCACGTGCTACCGGCGGAGCAGGCCAGGGAGATGGCTCCGCTGAAACTAGTGGGCCCATTGGCGACGATCTGATATGTCGTCTGGGTGGAGCCGATCATCGTGGGGTTTACCGCGCTGGGTGAGGATAGCGAAAAGGCGGCAGCGCCTGTTCCCGTAAGGGACACACTCTGCGGGCTGCCGACGGCGTTATCGTTGATCGTTAAAGAACCCGATCGCGTGCTGCTGGCCGTGGGGGAGAAGAACACGCTCACGTTGCAGCTATCTCCTACGCTGAGGGTGTTAAGTTTGGCGGCGCAGGTATCGGTCTCTGAAAAATCGCCTCCGGCGCTCGTGGAGATCTTTGTGATGTTCAGTGTGGCCGTCCCGGTATTGGTAATCGTGACGTTTTGGGCCGGACTCGTCGTACCCACATTCTGACTGGAGAAGGACAGGGCGGTGGGTGAAACCGTGACCGCGGTGGCCGATGTCACCCCGGATCCCGAAAGCGTGATGATCTGCTGGGTTCCCGGTATCGCTCCGGCATTGTCGGTGATGGTGATAGTGTCCGTGACCTGGCCGGTGGAGGCTGGCGTAAAGAATACACTCATGGTGCAGAAGCTGCCAGCGGGGATGGTGCCCAGGCAGTTGTCCGTCTCGGTAAATACCGTGCTGGAGGTTCCCACCTGCCCGACAAGTATCTGCGTAATGGTCAGTGGCGCTGTACTTGGGTTCACCATGGTGATCTGTTGCAACGGGCTGGTGACGCTTAAGGTCTCATTCCCGAAGTTCAGTTTGTAAGGCACGATGGAAATGTTGGTGTTATTGGCGGCATCGATTTTGGCAATGAACGCGTTGCCCGCCGTACCGGTAAGGGAGGAGCTATAGGAGCCCGCGATGGCGGGGAAGTTGGCGGAGGATGTGCTTCCGGTAATGTAAGGATCGCCGGTACTATCCAACGCGATGGATTGGCCAAAGTCGGGGCCATTGCCGCCCAGGTAAGTGGAATAGGTCAAGGCGCTTCCGGCCGCGTTGAGCTGGGTTACGAAAGCGTCGGCGCAGGGAAGCGTGCCGCACAAATTGTTGTTGCTGAGCCCCAGGGTTGCCTGAATGGGATTGTGCGTGGGGAAGTCGCTGGATTCCGTGAAGCCGGTTACGTAAGCAATTCCAGCGGAGGTCACGGCGATGCCGTTTGCTTGATCGACGCCGCTGCCTCCCAGATATGTCGAGTAGACCAGGGAGGAGCCCGCAGCGTTCAGCTTTGTGACGAACGCATCCGAGGAGCCCTTCAGCGAGGGCTGAAACGCGCCACTGGTGACAGGAAAATTAGTCGAAACCGTCGAGCCCGCAATGTAAACGTTCAGGGAGCTGTCTAGGGCAACCCCGAAGGCGCGATCATCTCCCGAGCCGCCCACGAATGTCGAAAAGAGCAGTCCCGAACCATCCGGTTTGAGCTTGGCAACAAAGGCATCCGCTCCGCCCCCGATTGTGCCCTGTATGGGAGTGGTTGCCGGCACGTTCACCGTGAGAAAATCCGACGAGAAGGTGTATCCCGCGATGTACGCGTTTCCAGTGCTGTCCACCTGAATGCTCTGGCCAACGTCCGCTGACGTGCCCCCCAGGTAGGTAGAGTAGACAAGAGCTTCACCGGTGAAGTTTACCTTGGTCACAAAGGCGTCTGAGGATCCCTTGTTGATCGATTGCATGGCATTGACGAGGGGGAAATTGGCAGATTGCGTGGAGCCGGTGACATAGGCGTTGCCGGCGGAATCAACAGCGATTCCCTGTCCGAAGTCGGCCCCGCTGCCCCCCAAATAGGACGAGTAAACGATATTGCTGCCGGTCGTATTGATCTGGGTGACGAAGGCATCCGTATTGCCGCCGTAAATCCTTTGGAAGGGATATGCGGTGCTAACCGGCGCGGCCAGGGGGAAGTCCACGGAAGAGGTGTTTCCTGTGATAAAAATGCTTCCAGCGCTTACGGCAATGGCTGTGGCGGCGTCGGAGCCTGTGCCGCCGAGATAGGCGGAATAGAGAAGATTGGTGCCCGCGCCATTAAGCTTCGCCACAAAGGCGTCACCATTTCCTTCGTAGGTGACTGTCGCTGCTCCCCCGGCAGTGGGGAAGTTGGAAGAGTTGGTGACGCCCGCAATGTAAGCATCAAGGGACGCATCGACAGCAATGGCATAGCCGATGTCACCACCGCCGCCGCCCAGATAGGTGGCATAAGTGAGAACAGGGTCGATGACCAATGCCCGACTGTGGTCATAGGGGCCCAACTCGAAGCGGACGCGGTTTTGAGCGTCCAGAGCAAAGTTACCTTCCACTTTTGCCCGAGAGGCGGAGGCCGTGGCGGCCGGGTCGGTCTGGTAAATCACCGGCTTGTGTAACTGAACATCGCCGCCATTAAGTTTAACGACGAGGTTGCCATCGGCGTCAACGCGGAGCGGGGACTTGCCCTGTGCTTCAATCCCCAAGGCGATGGCTTTGGGGTTGGCGCCAGGCGCCACGACAAAGTCATACTCCAGTTCTCCACCCTGTGTGCCGTAGTAAACCAGGTCGACGCCGGGATAAACTCCCTGGTACCGCACCTTGGCATAGGTGGGGACGTTCGTACGCCATTTGCTACGGTCGTTGCCAATGAAGTAGTTGGCTTTGCCGGGCAGTTCGTCCGTACCCGATACGACGGGTTGGGGATTGGCGCCTAGAAGTTTCAGCCGGAGGCCGGAGACCACGGCCGGTGGAGTTTTCGGGCCAGGGATGGCCGACGAGGCTCTGAGGGTCAATACGGCCTCGTGGCCGGTCAAGAACACGGTATATCCGTGCCCTTTGGAAATGAAATTCACGCTCTGGTCGGTTTGTCCACGGTTCGCCTCGAAGCTCAAGGGCAGAGCCGCGTAGGTCTGGGCCCATTGGTGGTTGGAGCGAGGTTTGGGCGCGGAGAATCCGACGCCCCCATTCTTTTGCAGAATGGCCGTGCCGAGCAATAGTGCAATCAACATTAAGCTGAACGGGAGGCGCCGGCCTCTCTTAATCGCGCTTTGGTTTGCGCCTTGGGCGCACGTGGCAGTGCCGCTACTTCCACTCACGACGATCCTCCTCGGATAAATAATCGAGATTCTGCAAATCTGTTTCTATTTCATCAACTCATCCAGCGCCCTACCCGGGCGGGACGAGGGTCAACAAGCTTCGCGTCGGGCTCAAGGTTGAACCGACATGCTAATGATGGCTGTCCGCGTAACGGCGCTGCTGTTTCCCAGGGTACCCGTCAGCAAAATGTTGAAGGTGCCGGAAGGTGTCCCATTGATCACGGGATTGATATTGATTGGGTTCACGTAATTCTGGCATCCCACTACCGCCAGGGAAACCAAAACCAGAGTGACCAGCAGAGCCACAAACTTAAAGCGTGCGGGCATCCACGTTCCGGATCTGGTAAGGCCTAAGAGCACCGCGCCAGACAACGTCAGCAAGGCGCAAAGAAGTATCCATCGCCCCAGTCCGGGGGGGACACCTGGCGGCGGCGGCCGGTGCAAGAGCCGCGATTGGGCCACGGTGGTTATTGTGAGTGTGCTGCTGACTGTGGCGTTCGTCCCCGTCAATGCCACGGCCGGGGGATTCCAATAACACACGGCGTCCTGAGGAATCGAGCCACAACTTAAAAGCACACCCGCGTTAAACCCGTTCGTGGGCGTAACAGTGACGGTGTAAACGGCATTGTTTCCGGCCGTCACCGTAGTGCCGGAGGGGGTCGCGGCCAACGAGAAGTCGGCAAAAAATAACGTCAATGCCAGTGTGGCCGATTGTTGGCCACTGCTTCCCGTAATCGAAAAGTTCAACGGATTTGCCGTGGTCGATTTGAGACCCGTAATAGTGAGGGTGCTTGATTGTCCGCCCGAGATCGAAGAAGGACTGAAGCTACACGTGGCGGCGCTGCCGCAAGATAGTGCGATGGGGGAGAGGAACGTACTCGGAGCCACGGCGGATACGGTAAATGTTGCAGTTTGGGACCCGATGAGCAGCACATTCGATCGCGCGTTGGAGGAGAGCGAGAAGACCGGAGTCCCCGTGCCCACCAAGTTAAGTGCGGTTGCCCCGGTCACGGCGTTCGAAGTGATTTGGACAGTCCCGGTGGTGCTCCCGGTGGAGGTGGGAGAAAAGCTGACGGCAATGGTGCAGGCCTGGCCCACGTTCAACACCGCAGGGGTGGTGGGAAAGTTTCCGCAGGTATTGGTCTGGCCGAATCCTCCGGAGGAGAGGATGTTGGAAATGGTCACGGCCTGATTGCCATTATTAATCAGCAAAACCGTCTGGCTGGGGCTGGTGCCGCCAACAACTTGCGCCGGAAAGGTTAATTTGGAGGGGGAGAGAAGCAAGGAGCCCCCGGTTGTGACACCATTTCCAGTGACCGTGATGGCGTGTGATGCACCGGTGTTATCCGTAATGGCGACTTGGTCGGTTTGCAGGCCGGCCGAATTGGGAGTGAAAGTAACCTGGATGGTACAAGTGGACCCGCCCGCGGACAGTGAAGTTCCGCAGGTATTGGTCTGCTGAAAATCGCCGTCGGCAGCGATCTGGGAAATACCAAACGCCGCGCTGCCCTCGTTGGTCAGAGTTACCGTGACCGGGTTGCTGGGGCTTAAAATCGGCTGATTGCCAAAGTTGATTTGCTGAGGCGTCAACGCCAGGGAGGGACCGTCCTGGGGACTGACCTTGGTCAGGAAGGCATTGCCGTTAACGGTCGAACCCTGATAAAGCCACTGGAAGGCCCCGGAGGTGACGGGAAAGTTTGTCGAGGTGGAGCCGCCCACCACGTATACTGCGCCGGTGGAATCAACGGCAATACCTTGGCCGGAATCCGTGCCGTTTCCCCCCAGGAAGGAAGAGTAAATGGGGATGCCCGAGGGTCCGAATTTTGCCACAAAGGCGTCTGCGCAAAGTGTCTGCGCGGTGACATTGACAAGATTCGATGACCCGCAGGTCCCGGCCCCCGATATCCCCAATACATTCTGGAAAGAGTCAAGCAGGGGGAAATTGCCAGACTGCGTAAACCCTGTGATGTAGATATTCCCTGCGGGATCCAGCGCCATGGATGTTGCCTGGTCGGTTCCGCTACCGCCGAAAATGGTGGAGTAAACCAGGGTTGTTGCGCCGGGGCCTATCTTGGTAAGAAAGGCGTTTGCCGTGCCCAGGACCGAAGATTGGTACGCGGTGGCCGTGACGGGGAAATTTGTGGATTGCGTGTCGCCGGTCAGGAAGATGTTCCCGCTGGCATCCACGATCATGGCAAATGCCCTGTCATTGGAGGAGCCGCCCAAATAAGTGGAGAACAGCAAGGCACTGGAGCCCGGCGTGAATTCCGTAATGAAAATGTCGGTACCGCCACTCAGCGAACTCTGCAGCGCACTCTGGGTGGGGAAATCAGTCGATGAGGTGTACCCGCAGAGGTAAATATTCCAATTAGCTCCGCTTTGTCGTACGGCGATGCCAGTGCCGTAATCGGCCAATGAACCGCCAAGGTAAGTGGAGTATTTTATCTGTCCATAAGTCTTGGATCCGCTGGTAAGATCGACCTCAGTAACGAAGGCATCCGAAAGACCCACATTGCCAAGCTGAAGAGGATTCTTGGTGGGGAAGTCCTTGGACTGGGTGGAACCCGCCACGTAGGCGTTGCCGGAAGTATCAAGGGTCATCGCCGTGCCGAAATCCGCACCCGTTCCGCCGATGTAAGTGGAGTAAATCAAGGCGGATCCGTCTGGTTTGAGTTCCGTTAAGAATGCGTCCTGATTCCCGCCGTAAGTTTGTTGAAATCCCGTCGATGTGACCGGGAAGTTGGATGAAGACGTGCTTCCCACCAGGAAGATGTCTTTTGAGGCGTCAAGCAGAATCTGGGCTGGAGTCTCGAGCCCCGAGCCCCCGAGGTAGGTCGAAAATAGGATACCGTTGCCGGCGGAAGTAAACTTGGTCACAAAAACGTCGCCGTCACCCGCGTACGTCGACTGAAAGCCTGCGGAGCTGGCGGGGAAATTGGTGGACGCGGTGACGCCGGTGACATATGCTTCGCCAGCCGAGTCGACAGTGACGCCGTAAGCGACATCTCCCCCTGTGCCGCCCAAATACGTGGAGTAGGTCAGGACGGGATCGATCACCAGTTTCTGATTCCGATTGTATTTGCCAAGTGCAAAGCTAACATTCTGGCCGTGAACTCGATAGGAGACGGGCACTTCCCGCTGCTGGCCGCCATCCAGTTGGTATGCCCGGGGCTGCTGGAGTTGCACCTCGCTTGCCCCCACGGTCATGACCAGATCCCCGGCCGGGTCGACGCGAATTCCATCCGCCCCTTCTACACGCCAGGAAATCATATCGGGATCGGTTCCCGCATTGACCTCGAAGTCATTTTCCAGCCGTCCTTGCCGCCCGTAATAAATCAAGTCCACACCAGGATAAACCTGCTGATAGCGGACTCGGGAGAAGGTTGGTATCTTCGTCCGCCACTGCGAGGGATCGTTCCCCACAAAATAATGGCTCTCGCCGGGAAGCATTTGTTCTCCGGCGATTTCGGGTGCGGTGGCGGCGCCCTGCAAGACCAGTTGTACCCATTTCGTTGGTTTTCCGACGCCCTCTTTTCGCAGGCCGAGGACGGCTGCATGGGAGGTAAGGAACAGCGTGTAACCTTGGCCACGGGCCAGATATCTGACCTGATTATCCACCTGTCCCTGGTTTGCCTCAAAACTCAGCGGCAGATCAGATGAGCGGATTGCGGACTGTACATAAGTCGTATTGGGCGAAGCGGGACTGCCAGCCCACCCAGGGCTGGAATGCAACAGGCAAATTCCAACCACCAAAGGAAGGAGGGATGATCTGAACCGGCTCTCAGTTTTCAAAGGTCCTCTTGTCATTACTTCGGGGTCGCTCGGTTGGTTGGATAGCGGTTTATCGACGGGCGACCGCCGGAATCATTATCTTGATTCTTTGCAACTTCTGGCGATGGGCAAGCTACTCGCCAGTCGTCAAGCTCCGCAGAATACCCGTCAAGTTATACCGTAACATGATGAACGCGGAACCATAATCGTAGTGAACGCTTCGGTTATAGCCCACTTCCACGCTCAGACTCTTGAACTTGGTGACCTCAAGCCACATGGAATAGCCATTGTCACGGGCAATTCTTGATGGTCCCCCGCCTGTTGTGTTGACCAACTGGCCGCCCGTCTCGAAGTACTGATCCCAATAGCGGTTGTGGTGTCCATCGCCGCCGAGCAGTGAATCGGGCGACACAATCCGGCTATAGATCTTTTGCTTTCCCGCCGGGGCGAGGCCGTATGCGGAGCCTCCCAGTTTGTAATGCTTCATGATGGTAAAATCCGCGCCGACTTCACCATTTCCAATGGTGCCCAAGGTTTCGTAGGGACGGGCCATTTCATAAGGCCGCGGCATGACCTGCCGGTCAACCGTGCCCGTGCCCCCGCCGAAATTCAGGAAGGGCGTGAACAAGACATCATAGTTCCCAACCTGGTAAGGATGGTCGAAGTGGTTAAACCAATCTGCCGTCATGCGGCCGTTGGAAAACGTCTTAACCATGTTGAACCCGCCCGCACCGGTCAGGATGGTTGTGATGTTGGTGCCGTTGTGCTTGGTGTCGTAACGCACATCAAGGTACGGCGCCCCAATGATCGTCGTGTAACGCCAGTCAGCCGTTCCAATGATGGAGAATGGCGTGCGAACGGAGTAGAGCGGCAAACCGATATCGGCGGACACATGCGCGTTAAACTTGTACCCGAGATCGAAGTCCCAGGTGCCAACTGTGGCCATATTGAAATTATTCCCCGCGAATTGCACGAATGCGGTGGGCCCGGTAGCGTTGGCGCTGTCACTGCTGCTGGCAGTCTTTTCCGATGCGGCGGATTTCGTTTCGGGAGTAGCCTGCGCCATCCCCAATTGTGCTACCAAAAAGATACAGATCAGGAACGTGTAAATTGGCCTCACTTCACGTGTCCCCTTCCCAAGCAAATTTCTTCCCGAGGCGAACTCCTCTGCCGGTGGGTGAGGGCTTGGGCCTTGAGCGCTATCCGCTCAGTGCCTTTCCCCCTCCGCATCTCGACCTAAGCGTTCGACTTGCTCTCGGACGCAACCTTTAAAAACAAAACAGGGTGAAATCGGTTCGTGCTTCTCGTCTCAGATTTTTGCCTGGATACAGAGTGCAGCGCAGGCGTCTATCGTAATACTACCTGATAGTGCGCGCCCCCATAACATTGGCTTGTTCTGAACGGCAGAACTCTTTCCTGATTACGGCCCCGCAGCAACAACCCGGCGGAAAATCCGCTTTCTTATCGCCGCTGGCCGCGACATCAGCAGTAAAACCTGCGCTGGGACTGAACGCTTCCTACCGGCGATCACGAGAAGTTACCGCCTCGCTAAATCCCTCGGAAGGGTGGTACGATTTTTATACCACCGCACGCTGAGATGCGCATTTACCTCGTTGAGGTTTGAAAGAGGGCGGTAAATGTTTGTTAAAAAATCTTAACATTTCCTGCCACGGCTTCTCTTGCTCTAAATCGGATGCGCAGGACAGATTTGCAACCATCTCAACTCACGCAGACTCGTCCGTCGAGAACGATACATCAAGAATTATATCAGGGCAATAGAAGTTTGTGAACCCGCGCTTTAAGATTTGACCCGCGGAGGCTGTTGCGTATGATCTTACAGGACGGATACTGCCCCTGTGGCGGCCCCGATACATAGGGTTTGACCGCTGTGGGTACATGGGGCGAACGAAGCGGGGATCCGCAGTTTCGGCTTAGCTGAACCCTGCCCTTCCGCCGACGTCCAAACGTGGTCTGAAATCCGGGCTGGCGGCTGGCCACAGGGTTGGCTTTAAATGAACCGATGGCCCGATGCCCAGATTACATTGGCGTTGCGTGTAGCGAAACCCATACCTGAAACGTATAATAAGTCTATGGCCATCAAACTCCCACGGTCGCTGGCCCCTTTGGGGATTATCGCCGGTCTTAGCGCGTTGCTGGTGGTGCTCGGGATTTTGCAATTTCGATGGAGCAACCAGGTCCGTACCGCGGAATTGGAACGGAAGCAGGCGGCCCTCCAGGCCGGCATGAACGGGTTTCGCGAGGATTTCCGCCGCGAACTGGCGGGAGTCTGCACCAGCTTTACCATTCCTCGGCCCGATGAGACTCCGGATGTTGAGGATATCTACGCGCAGGACTGTGGGGATTGGGGGCGCTCTTCCGACCACCGGGAATTGGTGGCCAATTTTTATTTGTGGGAAAAGGATAAAGGGAATAGCTATTCTTTTCTCCAATTCAATCCGCAGGAAGAGACCTTTACGGCAACGGCTTGCCCGGCGCGGCTGGGCGCACTCTGCGACAGTTCCATTCTCGTCGCTCCTCAATCCAACCGGGGTGGAGACCTTGGTGGGATGAGCCTGCGATGGCGGGTTCAGGGCGCCACGCTGGCAATGGTGCGACCCATTTTTTTGCCGGGCTGGCGCAATCGCAGGAACCGAAGCGAGCGTCCACCCGACCCTTCGCCTGTAGGGCTTATGGTGGTGGAATTGAACCGCGATGTGTTCCAGCGTTTCCTGCTGGAACTTGCCCAGAGGTATTTCGGGGGAACGGACGGTCCGCTCTATAATGTGGCCGTTGTTGATGGTGCGAATCCCCCTCATTTCATTTTCCACTCGCAATACCTTCCTTCCCCTAACCTGGTAAGTTCGCCGGACGAGACGTTGCTCTTGTTCAACCCGCGCCGGCCGCGGGGATATGATTTCCGGCAGGGAAATCCTGGCGAGCCGGGTGACACGGCCAGGCGCGATAGAATGGCGCCGCGCTTCCCCTTTCCGGGAGGCGGGCCCGATTTCCCCGCGCGCGCACGTGGTTTTATTGCCGCGCCGATTCTTGCCGACGCTTCCGCGGCGGGATGGCGACTGCTGGTGCGGCACCCGGGCGGTTCCCTGGCGGATGCGGTGGCGAAAGTTTGGCGACGGGACCTGCTGCTGGGCTTTGGGGTGTTGCTGGTTCTCGCTGCCAGTGTGGCGTTGGTTTTGATTTGGACGCAGAGAATCCGAAGGCTGGCGAAGATGCAGATGGATTTTGTTACCGGGGTGTCGCATGAACTGCGCACTCCGGTAAGTGTCATCTCCTCGGCGGCGGAGAATCTTGCCGATGGCGTGGTGGATGCAAAGCCCCAGGTGATGCAATACGGCACTCTGATCCGCAATGAAACCCATCGCCTTGCGGCAATGATTGAGCAGGTGCTGCTCTTTGCCGCCACGCGTAATGGCAAGCAGCAGTACGAGCCCCGCCCGGTTCCGGTGGCGGAGACAATTGATTCCGCGGTTGCGGAGCTGTCCCATCTCACCTCTGCCAACGGATTTACGGTGGAAAAAGAAGTCACTCCGGGCCTTCCCGCCGTCATGGCAGATCCCAAAGCGCTTGGCCGCTGCCTGCAAAATCTGATGACCAACGCTTTGAAGTATGGTGCTGGAGGGCGCTGGATGGCGGTCCGCGCTCAGCCGGGGTCGGGTGCGGAAGCGGGAGAGGTTTTGATAACCGTACAGGATCGAGGACAGGGAATTGAGGCCAGCGAGATTTCCCACATCTTCGAACCCTTCTACCGGGGCAACGCCGCACGGGCTTCCCAAACGCGCCGCACGGGGTTGGGACTCAGCCTGGCGAAGGAGGCTGCGGAGGCCATGGGCGGGAAGCTGACCGTGGCGAGCCGCGTAGGCGAAGGCAGTGCATTCACACTGCATTTTCCCGCTGCCAAGTGAATGGCAAGTGGAGCCGTTCTCTGTTGCGGTGATCGTGACCCCACCGATAGATTTCTTACCTCGGGGAGAGGGGGGCAGATCCAAGCTGGACGAATGCACGAGGTCGGGTCCAATTTCGGCGCCACGATTTTTACCCCCTCACCCGTCCCGCCCCGGCTGATGAAAGCGCCGGTTGCGTGCCACCCTCTCCCCCAAGGGGGCGAGGGGAGTGGATTCAAATACTTCTCTGCCGCCGGCGATAGGAACTCTTCTCAAAGCAGCAGGCGGCAAGATCGCACCGGGAAGAGACTGTGTGTGTTAATCTCGACACTAGCGCCCAAGGAAGGACCGCAACTCACATGAATTCCCATATCCTGTTGGTGGAAGATGAGCCAGGGCTGGTGCTCACGCTAAGCGACCGTTTGCGCAGCGAGGGCTATACGGTGGAGGCGCTTTACGATGGAACCGATGCCGTTGAGCTTGCAGCGCGCAGCCGTTTCGGGCTCATCATTCTGGATGTTATGTTGCCGGGCAAAGGAGGTTTTGAGATTTGCGAGGAGCTGCGGGAACGCGGTTTTACCACGCCCATCCTGATGCTCACTGCACGCACCCAGGTGGCCGACAAGGTTAAGGGACTTAAGATCGGAGCCGATGACTACCTGACCAAGCCCTTTGAAATGGCGGAGCTTTTGGCGCGCGTGGAAGCACTGCTGCGGCGGGGCAGGGGAGCGGGAGGCGAAGGACCGGACTTTTACGAGTTTGGACCGCTGCGCATCGATATGCGGCGCACCGAAGTGTTGCGCGATGGCTTGCCCGCGGCGCTTTCGACCAAGGAATTCCAACTGCTTCGTTATCTCCTCGAACATCGGGGCAGGACCCTGAGCCGCGAGGAACTTCTGAAGGAAGTTTGGGGCTACACATCGGCTCCATCCACACGAACCGTGGATGTCCACGTGGCCTGGCTTCGGCAGAAACTCGAGAACGATCCCAAACAGCCCAAATTTATTCTCACCGTACACGGGCAAGGGTATAAGTTCGCGGCTTGATGGGAGGTAGCGGCGGGTCTACCCCCGCCATAGGGCGGCGTAAAGCCGCCGTTGCGATTGAATGGCGGCATAAAGCCGCCGCTACAATCCGCCAGCAAACTGCACGGCCATGTCCGCCAAAATTCCCCAGCCTCCACTTTGTGGCATAATCGGGCCGCCGAATTTATCCTGACTGATCTTGAAGGGAACCCAATGAACGATCGCGAACGTTTTCTAGGCACCATGAAATACCAATCGGTTGATCGCGCTCCTCTCTACGAATTCATGTGGCCGACGTGGCCTGAAACCGCGGAAAGATGGGGCAAGGAAGGCGGGTACGTCGAGGGTAAGACCGACCTCGGTTGTGACAAGTGGCTGGTGGAATTCTCCTGGTTCTGGCCCCAGCCTCCATTTCCGCGGGAGGTGCTGGCGGAAGATGACGAACACGTTACTTTTGTGGACCCGCAAGGCATCGTGATGCGGGAATTCAAAAACAACCCGCTAAGTTCCATGCCGCAATTCATCCGCTACCCGGTGGAAACACGCGAAGACTTTCGCAAGTACTGGCGCGAGAGAATGCAGCCCGATCTCACCCAACGCATTGGGCCCGATTGGCGTCAGCGGCTGCGCGCCTTGCGCGATCGCGACTTTCCCTTTGTGATTATCGCCGACCGCTGGGGAGGATGTTTTGGTCCGCTACGGAATCTGGTGGGCGTGGAACGCCTTTGCACACTCTTCTATGACGACCCTGCCTTTGTGGAGGAGATGCTCGACGCGGACGCGGATTTCCTGATCGGAATGCTGTCGCAAATTTTGGAAGAGACGGACGTTGACGTTTTTGGATTCTGGGAGGATATGGCCTACCACACCGCCCCGCTGATCTCTCCGCAACTGGGGCGCAAGTTCATGCTGCCGCGCTATCGGAAGGTGGTTGACTTCGGCCGCGCCCATGGCGTCCACCTGTTCGGGCTCGACAGCGATGGCAACATTGACCCGCTGATCCCGGTCTGGATGGAATCCGGGATCGATATGCTCTACCCCTTCGAGGTGCAGGCCGATATGGATGTGATCGCCCTGCGGAAGAAATACGGGCGCGACCTGCGCATGTGGGGCGGCATCGATAAGCGGCCGTTGACCTTGGGGCACGCCGCTATCGACAAGGAGTTGGAGCGCGTGAAGCCTTTGATCGATGAGGGTGGGTATCTTCCCATGCTCGACCACAGCGCTACACCCGATACGCCGTATGAGAGCTACCAGTATTTTCTGGAGCGGCTGAAAACGTTCCTTTGACAGAGAGCGTAGCGCGGACCTCCGCTGTTGAGGTCCGCGGTTCTTAATGCACAAATTGAGTGAATGTAAGGTGACGAGATAAGGTAGTACGGAGTATGCGTCCGCATGTTGAATTAATCGGTTTGCCAATGGAAGAGCCGCGGACCTCAACAACGGAGGTCCGCGCTACACTCGCTTCCCTCACGCCTCGGCTCGTTCCAACACTAACTGCGCGGCAAGGGGAAATGCCAGGGCAACGGCGGCATAGATGGCGAGTTGGCCAAGGGGGAATGCCAGCTTGGGACTTGCCGTCCATCTGCAACCGGCAATGATGAAACTCATGACCGAAGATAAGTGGACATGCCAGTAGAGACCTACCAAGGGGATAAACAAGTCAATTATGAGTATTCCCATGCCGTAGCTGATCCCTTGTTCGCTGCTCCGCGTGAGTACGGTCAAAAGGTATGTCAGGCTATATACCGCTACTGTGCCGATGAACATCGGTAAAATTGCGACCAGAAGGCGCCAAGTATAGACACGGCCCGATATAAAGCTGACGGTTCCGACGGTGGCCACGACGGCGATAAGGACAACTAACCCTAGTTCGCAGGCGCCGACTGCCCAGCATGTCCAAATCCAGTACCTGCGGCGCCGTGGTCGCGTGAGTAGGAATCCCAGCGTCTGTTCTTTGAACTCTTGACCAATGCTCGGCGCCGCCATAGACAGAGCCGCCAATAAAGCAAGGATGGAACAAAGTATTCCGAGAACATCAGTCACATCCGACCATAGACGGACCACATCGCCTGTCCGAACGTCTATGGGGACGAGAATGATCGGGAAGAAAACACCAACTGCCGTGATGACGATTAAAAAGAAGATGAAACGGCTGCGGGTATCCCGGCAGCATTTCCAGAAGTACATACTTCCTCCTTGCGGACCATTTCGAGAAAGATTTCGCGCAGACCGAGGGGGGAAACATCCGTGACCGTTGCCCCCTGTTGGCGAAGTTCGGCGGCAAAGGCTTCGGCGTTCTGCCGGACGACGTACTTGCAGAAGTTGCCGTCGGACGTCACGGACACGACCTCGGTGGACCTGGATTGGGCCAGGGCATTGCCGGCGGCGGTGACCAATCGAAACTGGCTTTTGATGTCGTCCAGCCGCGCTTCCAGTAGCAGCCTTCCGTGGTCGATCAGGCCGATGTGATCAGCAACCTGCTCCACGTCGGATAGCTGATGAGAGGAGATCAGAACGGTTCGGCCTTCGCCCACCACATCCTGCCCCAGGATGCGCAGGAATTCGTCCACCGCCACGGGGTCGAGCCCGGTCGTCGGTTCGTCGAGGACCAGCAAATCCGCCCCTTGCGCGAGTGCCAGCAGCAGATAGACTTTGGTGCGGGTGCCTTGCGAAAGCTTAACGAAAGGACGGTCCATGGGAATTTCGAAGGAGCGCGCGTACCTGGTGGCAGCATCGTCAGACCAGTTGGGGTAAAACCCCCGCGTAAATCGCACCAACTCCTTGGCGGTGAGGTTGCCATAGAGCGCTTTGTTCTCGCTCACGTAAGCGGTGCGTTCGAGTATGGCCACTTGATCGTGCCCGACGCGAAACCCCAGGACGGTGGCCTGTCCCGCGGTGGGCCGTGCCAATCCGAGTAATATCTTGATGGTGGATGTCTTTCCCGCGCCATTGCGTCCCAGGAAACCGTAAACGCTTCCGCGCGGAACATGCAAACTGAGTTCGTCAACAGCTTTGACTTGGGAATATACCTTAACGAGCTTTTCGGTCCAGATCGCTATGTCGTTCATGAGCTTCCTCCAGCGCGTTCAACTCCTGCCATACCAGGTCGATGATCTCTTGTGGATCAAGGCGCAGTTGCGTGCCTTCCACGGCGATCTGCCGCGCATACGGCCGCAGACGCCGGATTTTTTCCGACTTCAGCAGGCCCGTGGGGTTCTCCGCCACATAGGTGCGGCCACCCGGGACCGTTTGCAAAACTCCGTCCCTTTCCAGGTTCTGGTATGCCCGCGCCACCGTGTTGGGATTAATGCGCAAGTCGGCGGCCACCTGACGCACCGAAGGCAAAGCCTCCCCTGGTGTCATGGCGCCGGAAGCGATGTAGTGCTTCACCTGATTCTCAATCTGCAAATAGATCGGTACGCCCGAGGAGGGATTGATGTGCAGCAACATGCTGTATTAATACAATAATACAGTTGGGGCGTCAAGAGTCTTTTTGTTGGTGCTTTGTTTCCACCGCCGGACGCTAGTGATATCCCCGTTGGGGGGTGCGAAGCTTCACGCCAGGGCAGTTGAAAATGTGCGCGTTGACCAGTGTTGGGGCTCGAAGGGAGGCACCATGCTGACGGGTCTTGACCACATCATCCTGGGAATTGATGACCTCGACCGTGGTGTTGCATGGGCAGAGCAGCGCACCGGCGTGCGCGCTGCTTTCGGCGGCGTTCATCCCGGTCGTGGCACACGCAACGCGCTGCTCGCGCTCGGGCCGGATTGCTACTTGGAAATCATCGCGCCCGATCCTCAACAGTCTTCGCCGACATGGTTCCGTCAAATACTCACGATGCCGGAACCCCGGCTCATTGCGTGGGCGGTACACACTTCGAATCTCGCCGCCCTCGCCCAAAATGCGATATCGGCAGGCATCCCCATTGACGGACCCCACGATGGTTCGCGTTCGCGTCAGGATGGAAAGATGCTGAGCTGGAAATTATTTCGTTTGCGGGATGATCGCGGCGGCCTGCTTCCGTTCTTCATTGAATGGGGCCGCGACGCAGTGCATCCCGCCGCAGACGCGCCACCAGGATGCACTCTTGCGAGCTTTCACCTGCAATCTCCGGACGCGCAGGTGTTGGCTCGTGCCTGCCAAACCCTGGGTGTTGACGTCAGGGTGGAGTCAAGTGAAGAACCGGCGCTGTTCGCGTGCATAGCCAGCCCGCGAGGTCAAATTGAACTTACGTCGCGTTGAAGCCGGAATTCTACTGGCCGGTTGATGCGCCGATAACCTTTAGTTCCAGGCCCGTAAGCCACGCCACCTTCGCAATCTTTCCGAGCACGTGCCCCACGCCGAGCGCGCAATGGTGCGTGGGGCCTTCGCTGCAATAGGCATTGATGAAGGGTGCGGGATCCAGCGCGAATCGCAGACGGCTGTTGGTGTTGCCGATTTTGAGCCGTTCCCCGGGCAGGCATTCACCCTCCGCTGCGAGAAGCTTCAACCGGCCATCGTGCGTTTGTGTGAGTCCGAGAATAGTGATGGGGCCCTTGCGGACGCTGGCTTCCACGCTTATGCCGAATCCGGATTTTCCATGGTACAGCCCGAGCCCGCGCAGAACCGGCCGGCCATCGGCGATGCCAAGATGGAACGGGCCGTCGTGGCCCATCAGGATGAAGCGCTCGCGAAAGTCCATGGCGTAAAGCTCGGTGAAGCTGCCTCCCGCGCCCAGCAGATCCATAATCTTCATGGCCTGGCAGTTTTTCAGATCCGCTTCGCCCGCGCAGGGAATTCCGCGCGCCGTCAACAGTGAACATCCCAGGATCAGGCCGGCGCCCAGCCGCTCGTAAATGTTGTCCGCCACTCCACGGTAGTAATAGGCCAAGCCGTTAAGGTCAAAATCTTCGGCCAAGTGATCGAGTCCCACGGCGACGCGGCAGGCCCAATCCATCTGCTCCGGAGCGGGCTTCTTGGCCAATGGGTCGGAGGGACTGTCTTCACTGATATCAAAAATGCTGCGAGTCTCTTCCATCTTGCGCGCGATTTCGGCTTCGGTCGCGGCGTTCACCCGCGCATCCAGATCGCACATTTCCAGCACCTCAATGTGCGTTCCCAATTGCGCATGATGCTGGGTGTAATCGCTGTACATATCCAGCATGCCGGGATACGGATGCCCGAGGTAGCCGATGCGAGCCCGGTGCTGATTGTGAACCACCTTGGCGGCCGCGCACCACTCGGCGATTTCCGCCCATGCTGAATCGCTGGGCTCGCGCACATCAGGTTCCGCATCAAGCATTCCGGTGACTTGGCGGAAGGGAATGGCGGCGCGGGCAAACGCACAGGCAATTTCCGGAACGCAGCACGCGCAACAGTTGGCCAGCCATTCGGCGGTGTCAGTGTGGGCATAATCCAGAGCGGCGCCGGGCTGAAGATTCAGCACCACGACGGGGGCCTTTGCTTCCTGAATGACCGGCAGCACTTGGGATGAGGTCGCGTAAGTCCCGACATAGCAGAAAACCAAATCGACACCCGCCTGGCGAAATTCCGCGCCGGCCGTGTGGGCTTTCTGGGCATCGTCCACCAGACCGGCACTGACCACCGTGGCCCATTCTCCAATGCGCGATTCCACTTTGCGCTGGTAACCCTCCAGCCGTTCCTTGAGTCCGTGGAACTGCGGCCAGTATGCCGCCAGGCCAATTCCGAAAACTCCCACCTTTGCTTTTTCTGCTTGTGGCACTGCTACCTCCATTTTCTTGACAAGGGCTTATAAACCATTAAACAGCATTCAAAGGTAAATCTTCAGCGCTATCTGTGATAATGCCTCTTTCCGCCCTTGTCAATTCTCTGTGTCTTGAAACACAGAAAATGTCCATCACGGCGTATTTAGCCCCATACCTTGTTGAGACATTCTGTCTAGCCCTCCCTCGCCCTGAAATTCCACCGCACTTCCGTCGACTTCCATATTCTGTTTGGGCGCGTACCCTGTTACACTGTCCCCGCTTCAACGCCCGCGGAGAAATCGTCTTAATTCTCTCTCCGAACTTAAATGCTTAAGAGGTGCCTTCATGGCTAGTGGTTACAATCGACGAAAGTTCCTGAAAGATTCCGCTACCTGGGTAATGGCAGTGCCGGCCATTTCCGGTTTGAGCAATACGCAAAGTCTTCTTGGCAATGGAACCCCGGGTGCCCCCGACGCCTTACAGCGGGCTTTCCTGGAGCCTCCGGATGGCGCGTGGCCCTGGGTTTACTGGTTTGTGTCTGACGGCAACATGACGAAGGAAGGCATCACGGCTGATTTCGAGGCCATGAAGCGTGTGGGCATCAAGGGCGTCATCTACATGGAAGTCGATCAGTTTGTTCCCAAGGGTCCCGCTCGTTTCCTCAGCCCTTTATGGCGGGAAATGCTCAAGCACGCGATGACCGAGGCCACGCGTTGCGGCATTACGATCAACATGAACAATGATGGTGGCTGGTGCGGAAGTGGCGGCCCCTGGATTACCCCCGAGCTTTCGATGCAGATGATTGTCTACAGCGAAACGACGCTTCGGGGCCCCAGGAAGTTTACCGGGACGCTTGCCCAGCCCGCGACCAAGGAAGGCTTTTACAAGGATATTGCCGTGATGGCGTTTCCTTGTCCGGCGGGAAGTGTGCGCATGGCGGAGTGCTCGCCGACCATGACTTACGGCATCGATCGCAAGCCTTTCGATTACGCCACGCTGCTGGACGGCAACCCCGGCAAGGTCCTGCGCATACCGCTGGCCCCCCACGGCAAGCCGCAATTTATCAACATTGATTTCCCCAAGCCTTTTACGGCGCAGGCCCTGACGGTTTCGTTGGATTTATGGGAAGGCCGCCTGATTTCGGAGTTGCAGGTTTCTGACGATGGCGTGAACTACCGCACGATCCATCCCATGGTGCTTTGGTACCCGGTAAGTTCGACGAATTTCGAAAAGGTGACGGCCAAATATTGGCGTATTCACATCCCGGCGCAGGGCCCGTGGTTTTACAACCAATTCAAGGACGGATTTCCGATCGGCATCGTGGAACTGCAGGCGGAACCACGCATCGAGGACATTTCCGCCAAGGCGATCTACACCTATCGCCACGACATTGACCATGGTGAGCCGCCCATCCCTCCCTCGGCGACGCTTCTTGCCGACCAGGTGATTGAAATCACCGCCAAGATGGATGGCAGCGGCAATTTAAACTGGGATGTGCCGGAAGGGAAGTGGACGGTGGTTCGCTACGGGAATACTTCCACGGGGAAGAACAATCATCCGGCTCCCGCCGAGAGCATGGGCCTTGAGTGTGACAAGCTCAGCAAGAAAGCCATTGAGGTGCAGTTCGAAGGGTTGATGAGCAAGCTGCTGGCGGACCAGTCGGCCGTGGGTGCGAAATCACTGACCATGTCGCACATCGACAGTTGGGAAGTGGGCTCGCAGAATTGGACGCCCGGTTTCCGCCAGGAATTTCAGAAGCGCTGCGGCTATGATCTGTTGACGTACTTTCCCGTTCTCACTGGCCGCGCGGTGGGCAGTGCCGACCTTTCCGAGCGTTTCCTGTGGGACCTGCGACGAGTTGTGGGCGACATGGTGATTGAAAATTATGCCGGGCATATGCGCGAGATCTGTCACCAGCACGGGCTGACCCTGTCGATTGAAGCGTACAGCGCCGGCCCGTTGGATGAAGTTCCCTATGGCGGGCGCGCCGATGTGCCCATGAGCGAATTCTGGACGGGGCAGGGAATCGATCCCTGGGTTAAGGAAATGGCTTCGTCCGGACACGTCTACGGCCATCCGGTCATCGCGGCCGAGGCCTTTACCGCCACTCCGGAAAATGGCAAGTGGCAAAATTATCCCTACCGGCTCAAGCCGCTTGGCGACGCGGCATTCACCGAGGGCATCAATCGCTTTGTATTTCACCGCTACTCCGCCCAGCCCTGGTTGAACCATGCGCCCGGCATGACCATGGGCCCTTACGGAATCCACTTCGAGCGGACCAACACCTGGTGGGAACAATCCCGCGCGTGGCTGGCTTACCTGGCGCGCTGCCAATCGCTGCTACAGAGCGGCTTGTTTGTGGCTGACATCGCCCGGCTGGGCACGGAGATTGTGCCGAATGAGTATCCCAAACGCTCCGAGATGTCGCCGCCCATCCCTCCGGGATATGACTTTGACTGCCTTCCCACCGATGCCTTTCAACAGGCTACGGTGCGCGATGGCTGGTTGGTGCTGCCCAGCGGTATGAGCTATCGCATTCTGCTGCTGCCTCCCTCACGCACCATGCGGCCGGCCGTGTTGGCAAAGATCAAACAACTGGTTGCCGACGGTTTGACCGTGGTCGGGCCTCGTCCCACCGCTTCCCCCAGCCTGGCCGACTATCCGCACTGCGACGGCGAAGTTGAGCGAATGGCCGCGGAACTCTGGGGCGAATGCGATGGCGTTGAAATTATGGATAGCCCTTATGGCAAGGGCACCGTGGTGTGGGGCCGGCCCCTTGATGAATTGCTTGGCAAGCTGGACACGCCTCCCGACCTCTCCTGCCATCAGACGACGGTGGGCGAGCAGATTCGTTACATCCACCGCAGCATTGATGGAAATGAAGTTTACTTTGTGGCGAGCGGCGTGCCGGATGCGCGCCGGTTCCTTTGCACCTTCCGTCCCAAGGGAATGCGCCCGGAGCTCTGGTGGCCCGACACGGGACGAATTGAACCCGTGCTGGTTTATGACGACGTGAAGTTTGGCACGCAGATCCCGATCAGCCTGGACCCCTACGGATCGGTGTTTGTGATCTTCCGCGCGGAGGACCAGCCGCGTCCGGACCGCATCATTTCAATGCGGCGCGATGGCGTGGAGGTTTCGGGGCTCGCACCCAAACCGGTTCCCGAAATCCAGATCCAGCACGCGACTTTCGCCGTTCAAACCAACAAGCCGGGGCAATACTCGATTGAAGTGGCCGAACCGGGAATCTACGCGCTGAAGACTGCCGCCGGACACGAACTCAAGGCGCAGATCGCCGCGGTTCCCAGCCCGATCAACATCGACGGGCCGTGGGATATTACCTTCCCCAAGGGTTGGGGCGCACCGGAGCGCGTCACCCTGCCTCACCTCATCTCGTGGACCGATCACTCCAACCCGGGGGTGAAGTACTTTTCCGGCACCGCAACCTATCATCGCAAAATCGAAATCCCCAAGGCGCTGCTGGCTCCGGACCGCCTGCTCTGCCTGGACTTGGGCCGTGTCGCCGTGATCGCCCAGGTAAAGTTGAATGGCCGCGATCTCGGCATTCTCTGGAAGCCGCCGTTCAGCACCGATATTACGCAGGCTCTAAGGGCTGGCTCGAATGATCTGGAGGTCAATGTGGTCAACCTCTGGATCAACCGGCTGATTGGCGACGAACAATTGGCCCCCGACTGCGAATGGAAACCGGCTGGCCGCAATGAAGTACTGGCGGAATACCCGCAATGGCTGTTGGACAACAAACCGAGTCCAACCGGCCGCCATACGTTTACCGTATTCCGTCATTGGACCAAGGACGACCCCTTGATGGAATCGGGCCTGCTCGGTCCCGTGCGGATTGTGGTTAAAGCAAGAATGGTGACGAAATAGGGAAACACTGCACTTTTGAGGTTGTGGGGGCGCATCGCCATGCGCCCCTTC
>JARLGN010000250.1 GCA_031292775.1 Acidobacteriota bacterium
GCGACAGAATATCACTGCTGTCCAAATTAGCAGACTCGCCGTGTGGCGATTGCAATTTTGCTCATGCACAGTCACGAATACGACGCCAAACCAACGATTTATTCTCCCTCGCCCCCTTGGGGGAGAGGGGGGACCGCCAGGCGGGGGGTGAGGGGGTCTTTACCAAAATTGAATTCGTTCGACGGAGCAGCGATAGCAAGGGCAAAAGGCAAAAGTGAAATGGCATCAGTGTCGACAGGATCTCAGTAGGCCCAAGAGTTTTTGACCCCCTCACCCGTCCTGCCCCGGCTGATGAAAACGCCGGTTGCAGGCCACCCTCTCCCCCAAAGGGGCGAGGGACGTAGATTTCAATCGATCTCCGCTGGAAACAGGTTGGCTCGACCGCCTGCGTGAGAAAGAACACCAACTTCCCCGCATAGCCAGCGCTCGTGCTGCACCTCATTCCCACCCTAACGCGATCTGTTTTGGACACGAGTGAAATGACCACGCCCGCTTTGCGGGCTTTGGAACACCGCAAACCGTTATATTAATGCCTATAACCTATAAAGCTCCAGCCCCCATCGACCCGTGGCTCCACAACTCTCCTCTCGAAATTTCAAGGCAGAGGCGCTTGATTCCGGCACGAGCTCATTCTGCTTGCGGGAGCAGGATAATCAGTTCCAGTTGGGGGTTGGGAATGTCCCCGGGGACGTAGGCGGCAATATTTCGAGCGCGCTGCACCGCCTCCCACGCCACCCCGGCCTGATTCAAGCTGAAATACTGGTAGTTGAGTTTGATGGGAATTGAGCCTGGGGGTGAGGGGACGTGCGCCATCGGTATGCCAGGAAGAGCCTGGCGAATGAGTGTTTCAATGTGGGTGGCAGAGCAGAGTTTGACAAGTTGAGGGACTCTTTTGAGCAAGTCCGCTTCGCCCATATCGGCACTTATCGCCAAATACATCCGCGTGTTAAACAGATACTTGTCATTGGCAAGGGCCGTCGCATAGATTGAAGGCTGGGTGAGTTTCAGAGGCAGCGAAACGACGTTGCTGGGGACCACAGTCTCCAGGAGTAACCGCAGCTTTTCGTCGAGATCGGTAAAGCAGGCTCCGAGATTGTCATGATCATAAAGCGGGAGGTCCCGCGCCTGCACGGTGGTTGAGAATGTGGTAAGCGACCCCGCCAGGGATAGCATGGCCGTATATAAGCTTTCCGGATGCCCCTTCTTTGATTCAAACATGTGCCGCAGGATGGGAAAATAACTGTTCGAGGTATAAAGCAGCCAGAAGTTCGCAATGTCGGAAGCCGTGAAATCCGCCAGGCTCTGATTCTTTTGCCGGCGCATACCCGAAAGGGTATTGGTCTTGGCGGCCAGAATCTCCACCAATCGGCGCACAATCGCCATGAGGTATTCGCTTACGGAAAGATCGATTACGGGTGGAATGAATTGCGGGTCCAACTGGTAGGTTCCCTGGGTGGTCTTCATGATGCGCCCGATGCGCAAGGAGCTACTCCCCTGGCGGGGTTCTCCCTCCAAGAGCAACCGAAAGTTCTTCTTGGCAACCTGCACGGGCCTTTCCGCCAGTCCTGAATTCTCGTCACGCAGCAGGGCAACCTCGGCTTGATAGCGCGTATCGCCGGTTCGCTGGCCCATCGACACATTGAGGCCATGATCGTGATATTGAGGGATTGCAAGGTAGACATCGATAACGTTCTGGTCGGGTCCAAATCCTTGCGCCAGCGATCACGCCTCCGGAGCTGCATCCGAGTCAGGAATCTCGAATGCCAGACCATCAGGAAACAGTCCCGTGGCACGCGGCAAAAGCAAGGTCCCCGTGGAAAGAGCTTCCCGGTCGATTTGTATTTCCGCGAAGCCCCATGGGCAGAATTTCAGGGCGTCTAACTTAAACTCCAACACACTTTCAACAAACCGGTCCTGGAGTTGTAAATGTTGCGGGGTAAGAAAGGTTCCCTTTGCCCAGATGACCGACTGAAGTTGTCTCATAAGGCTTCAAGCTAACAAGAGTTGGCGTTCAAAGTCAAACGGCTGCTCATCCCCCTCGCAGGTATGCAAGCGGAATGCCCTGCCACCGCGAAAAAACTGAGATGCTCTCACATGAACTAAAACTCGCGTTAGTCTACCACAGTCCACCGCAAAGCGTATCGCGGAGTGATGATCCCAGATCAAGACGGAGTCCTATGCGCACGGGTTGGAGATTCGCGCGCTAGCCTGTTCTTCCGGGACAGGAATTGCTTCCAGAAATGGACAACATTACTGTATTCTGTTTTTGGCTGTAATCGAAGGGTAAATTCTCGTTGCGAATCATACGTTGTCAAGCGTTCGGCCGCACCGTGCGAGCAAAGGGATTGCGGTGTGTGGCCGGAGGGCTTGATGGTGAAGTGCCGGCATGATGCAGAGGTTTTCACACGGCTTGACCAAAACTCAAGGTGGAGGATCTGATGAGCATTCCGTCTTACGATAAATGGATGATCGACACAAAACTGGGAATCACCAAGCCGAGAAGCAGTCGGTTGAAAGCCGTTGATGAGGCAATCCTCAAGTATGGCACAGCGCAGAATCAGGACAATCTTTGGAGATTGAAAAATGCCTTTGAAGATTGGAAGCGCAGCAAGGAAAGTAGCTGGGAAAAGAGCGCGCGGAATCGGAATTTTATCATCACCAATCTGGACCTGGAATTAAATAACCTCGCTGATTACCGCACGTACCAGATCACCCACTTCTCCATGGATGAGTTAATCTCGCTGCAGTACATGGCGAAGGAACGAAAGAAGGTCATCGAGAATATCTTCAGAAACAAGACCGTGAATTTCAAGCTGGCGAAGTTGAAGGACCAGGCAATTGCCGCGAAGGACAGCGTGGAGAAGGCGTCGACCGCGGCAACATCATTTGTCGCAAACAAGTTCAAGGGTGGTCCGCCCAAACCTTCTTCCGGAAAGCCCATCTCGGAAACCATCAAAGAAAAGATGATGGACATGGTCAAGTCGTTCTTCGGAGTCGGCGGCTTGGAGCAAATCGGAGAGTTGAGCGGGCTCATCATCAAGCTGTTGGGTGAATGCTCCGTCAGTGTTGCTCCCGTGGTGGGGCATATTAAGGACGGCTACGACTTGTTCGTCGATTGGGCAAAGGTGGGGGCTGCGGTTTACGAGAAATACGGCATTGACAACCGGAAGTACACCATCGATACCGGAGCACCATCAGCGGCGTTTGGCGCCCTCGCGCATTGCCTGACGGAAGAGAGGAATAACGAAATAGCGAGCGCCTCCATCGCCACCACCTCATTTGCTCTCAAGACAGGCTTGGCTTTTGCCGATGGCGGAGCCATCAGCGGGCCGGTGGTGGGCGCGGCAAAGGCCCTGGCGGATTTTTCCCAGAAGCTTTACCTGCTCGGCAACGAATGGAAAGCCACCAAGGCGATCAACAAATCGCTGGATGCCGACGAACTTGACATCCGGCTTTTCCGAACTTATCCGCTCATGGGCTGTTATCTTCTGGTCAGCGCCACACTGAGTGACCTGATCCCGGTCGACTCCTTCGGGACACCGGGATGGATGGACTACATCGAAAACCTTAAGAAGAAAGGGTTCGATGAAATCTACGGCTCCGCAACAAAACTGATTCACGATTCACCCTGGGAGATCATCGGACTCCCGAAACGCCCCAAGGGGACGTCCGGCAGTCTGATCTCCTCGGTCTCCGGCATCTGGTCCACAGCAAGTCCCCTGGCTGACCTTAAAGAATTGGGCAGCATTGGGCAGGGGTAAACGTTTGCACCGACCCGAACGGACCAAAGTTGCCGCTCGAATTGCAACATCAGCATGGTAGGTGGTACATTCTACAGAACGCGCCTGTAGCTCAGATGGATAGAGCGGCAGCCTTCGAAGCTGATGGCCGGGGGTTCGAATCCCTCCAGGCGCGCCAGCTAACCCTTTACCGCAACTCAATGACACGGTCTCCCGCATTCAGGTGTGCCTCAATCCCGGGGCCAACACCGTTCAATGCGCAACCAAATTGGATTGCCGGCAGCTAACAGTGAGCACCGAGTCCCGAACCCCTAATCCCGTATCCCGCACCTCATGTCCCGCTCCTTCAGAGCAGTCGTAGCGGCTCTTTCCGCCAATTACGACAAATCTCAACAACACCCCTCCAATTTGAGAGCGAGTTCCTGATGAAAAGCCGCAGACCTTAACAACGAAGGTCTGCGCTACACTTGCTGATAATTTCCTTAGACAATTGTATTCGGCGGGGTTCCAGCGTAATCTTAACAGTCGAGTTGAAAATCGATTATAGAAATTGCGGTTAATACCGAGGAGGTTTTGAATGGTCAGCATTCCCAAGCATGTGCAGGAATTTTTCCCAGGCAAGATGGGTTGGGTAGCCACCGCTACGAAGGAGGGCATACCGAACGTCACTCCCAAGGGATCGGTCCAGGTATTGGACGATCAGCATGTCATTTTCGCCGACCTTTTTTCCCTGAAGACCCGGCAGAACCTGGAGCAAAATCCTCACGTGGCGGTAACGGTCATTGATCCGGCAACTGCCCACGGTTACCAGGTCAAGGGAACGGCAGAACTGGTCTCGTCGGGTCCACTTTACGACCAGATGGCGGAACAGCTAAAACAAAAGAAGCTTTCCCTCCCCCCACCAATGTATGTGGTAAAGATCACGGTGGAGTCCGTTTACGATCAATCCGTGGGACCGGATGCCGGCAAACAAATTGCCTGAACGAAAGACAAAAGCCAACGAGGAAGCGCTCAGAACACCCATCGGCGCAGGTTTTCTTCCGCCTTCTTGTTCTCTTCATCCATGTGAATAAAGGCTATCGAACATGGATAAACAGGATGCACAGGATTGGCTGAAGGCAAAGGCTGAGAAGGGAAAAGAACAACTCGGCGCAGGTCTTGTTCCATCCTTTTATCCTGCCCATCCTGTCCATCCATGTAAACCGCCAGCTCCGGCTGCCCCCTAATGCCTTGACGAGGATGAAATGAAATCAAACCTGAACGACCATTCTCTTGAAGTCACCGGGGCCACGAACACGTCGGCGGGTACTTCGCCGGCCGCATTCCACTTCGATGAGAAATCGCGAACCTATTCCCTGGAAGGTCCGGTGGGTTTGAAGAACTCGCGCCTCGGAATCGAAGTGGACGGCACAATGCATTGGGCTGACAAGGCTGCGCGCTGCACGTGGAGCGACGGTGAAGCAAATTTCGAATTCCCCACATTGCCACTAACGTGGAAGATCCGGTTCAAGTGGCGCAACGATTGCCCCGCCCTGCTGATCAGTTCGACACTGGAAAATCAAGGGAAGCAGCCTCTGAAGTTGGGCCGCTGCTTGTTGGCAGACACCAACAGCGCTGCAAGCGAAGTGCGATTTGGCAGTAAGCCGGAAAACGCCGCCGCGCTCGTAACCAAGGGAATGGGAACACCCCCATGGTGGTCCAAATCCATCAAGCAATCGCCAGAACCATTGGTCAGTAAAGTTTTGACGCAATGGTATTCACCCGGCGCGGGACCAGCCATGCAATTCGGGTTTGTCACCTTCGATCGGGCCGAGACCGTTATCCAATCCGGCTGGGACAAGGCGCGCCAAATCCCGGCGGTGAGTGCCTGGAACGACTTCAATGGTTTCGAACTCGCGCCGGGGGCTACCGTGGCCTCAGAGCAACTGCGCATCGGGCTGGAATCCGACCCCATGGCCGCCCTGGACGCCTGGGCCGACGCCGTTGCCGAACACTACCATCCTCCTATTTGGCCCACGATGCCGGCAGGGTGGGTCGGCTGGGAATGGATTGACGCGTTCTCCGTGGAGCAGTACGAAGACATGGTGCGGCGAAACACCCTCGCCATCCGTAATCGCCTGAAGCTTGATGAAACCGATGTCGGCTACGTCTGGGTGAGCGTCGGCAATATCAAGGACCTCCTCGCCGGAAATTGGCTGGAGTGGAGTTACGCCAATTTTCCCAGCGGACCCGAGGCGTTGCACCAGGAGTTGGACTCTTTGAAATTCCGTTGGGGATTGTGGGCAGGTTTCTTTTGGTTAAGTTCGCTGCTCCCGGAAAAAGTGGAGCGCCTCAAGGATGCCCTATTACAGTATCAAGGGAAGCCGCTGACCATTCCCCGCCGCGATTTTGGAGACATGTACGCGCTTGACCCCAGCCACCCGAAGACGCACGAGTTCATTCGCGAAGTCTTCTCCACCTACCGGCGCTGGGGGGTGCGGTACTACATGCTCGATTTTCTGGACTGTGTAACCGGCGCCACTCCGGGCACCCACCTCAATGACGGGTACTTTGACAAGTCAAAGATCCCCGGTCCCGAGGCCTGGCGCGAGGGGTTGCGCGTCATTCGCGAAACCGTGACCGACGACACCTACTTGCTGGGCAGCACCTGCCCGGCGTTCCAGGGTGTCGGCTTGACCAACGGTGTACACCTCGGCAACGACTATGGCGACGGGCGCCCGCTCTACGGTCCGGGCAAGGGTTTTTACCCCGGCACGTTTGTCATCAACAACCCGCGGTTTTGGACCTCGCACCACGCCGCCCTGGTAACGATGGGCGCGTTCTCCTTTATCCACCGCAA
>JARLGN010000251.1 GCA_031292775.1 Acidobacteriota bacterium
GTGGCATCGATCTTAGGGGCCGCTTGAATACCCACTTTCTGCTTCAGCGTCACCAGTCCCGGCGCCAGTTCCTGAAGTTCCAATTCATAGTGCACCGTGAACGCTTCGTGGCCGGCGAAATCAAATTGGAATATCAGGGTGTCGCCCTCTCGCCGCGCCAGGGTCGGCCGCTCGCAGTTGTACTGCCTCCTCCCGCTCACCAGCACGCGCGGACGATTGTCTCCCAGACGGCGATTGACCAGTTCCAACTTCCCATCGGTAAAGGACACCATTTCTCCAGCGGGCGTCACCTGCAACCGCCAACCGTTTCGTTCAAGAGTTTCGGGCGCAGCCAGGTTGCCGCCCACATCACTGAACAATTGCGTTGATGATGAAGCCACCGAGGCTCCCACCAGTGTTATGAATTCTCGTCGATCAAGCCGCATCCGAGCCTCCGGCTTGGGCCGCCACTGCCAGCCGGATTTGCGCCGCGCGGTCGAATATTTCTTCCCTGCTGATCCCCGCCTCCTGATACATGGCGAAGACGTTTTCATCAGGAGTTTCCGGGGGAATCGAGTGCGACGCCGCCAGGATGTAGCCGCCGCCGTCGCGCGTCATGCCTTCAATCAGCCGGGCCGACGCCCGACGCACCTCATCAACCGTGCCGGTGGGAAGAAGGCCCTGAGTATCCACACCGCCCATGAAGGACATCTGCTTGCCGAATTCCGCCTTTAGTTCCAGGGCGTCCATCCCCGGGCAATTGCACTGAATGGGGTTGAGCACATCGATGCCAATTTCAATCAGGTCCGGAATGATGGGCCGCAGGGCGCCACAGCAATGGTGGGCCACCCACATCCCCTTGGCCTTTCCCACCGCCGCGACACGCGCCAGATGCGGCTTGACCAGCTTGCGCCAGGTCGTGGGGCTCATCAGCATGGAAAACTGCGAGCTGACGTCGTCGCCTGTCCACAGCCAGTCCAGTTCATACCGCGCCAGGGCGGCCTTGGAAAGTTCCAGGGAGAAGTCGGCGCAGCGCTTCAGCATTTCGTTGGCGAACTCCGGGGCTTCAACCATATCCAGCAACGCCATTTCAATGCCCCGCAGCCGCCAATACATTTCGTAAACGCAGGGAGAAACGTCGCAGCCAATGAAGTAGTCCTTCTGATGCGCCATGACCGGCAGCATCAGCCGCATCAATTCCTCCAGATGATCGATGGGGAATTGATAGCGCAGGACCTCATCCCGGCTGGCATTTTGCAGCGGGAAGCGGGTGATCTGGTTGAACCCGTACTGCAGGGTCCATTCCACGCCCCAGATGTCCACGTGCGATTCGCCCTCGTTCTCATGGACGATTCCTTCCATGGCGTAATTATTGTTCACCCAGGTTTGGCGCACGTCATCTCCCATGGCCTCAGCCACACGGGAGACGGGAATTTCGAGGAGTTCGGCAAACCGCCGGGCGGTCTTCGGATGAAACCACATAAAGACGGGGAGCCGGTCGACGGGCTCGCGCCGCAAGGCTGCGTGTACACGTTGCTTTGAATTCATGGATTAAACCTTTCAGTTCGGGCCAATCGTTCCGGCGGGCCGAGCGCGAGGGAGGATAATTCTACCGTAAAGACGCTGTGAGCGGTAGACGATTGTTGAAAGACGAATACCGGCAGACTCGGATCAATCACTTTGACGCCGTATCCGCGGCCTGCCGGCTGGCGCTTTGGCGCTCCTCCACCAGACATTTTGTCTGGCCAGCATCCCGTTTTCCATAGATCGATTAAGTGGCTTTGTTTTCAGGGTTTTGTCAGCTTTGGCGTGGGAAAATCGACGATTTCTGACCTTTGTTTTCAGTAAGATACCAGCTTTGGTGCGTGGTAGACTGAGTGCGAAAACGCGGCACAATGTCGTAGGCACTTTCGGAGGGATTCAAGGTGGAAAAAGGCTGCATAAAGTTCCTTCTAACTTCGAGCCTCGGCCTCGCGAACTGGCCGGTGGAACCCACAACCGGCCCGGGCCAATCCTCGTGCCGATATGGTAGCCTATTCTCCTGCCGGCTGTCAAGAGGAAAGAACGTCTGCAAAGCCGGCCACGGGTTCCCTTTTACTGTTCCAGCGCATTAACCTCGCGAATCTTCCCGGCCTGTGTCAGGGGCACGCGGAGAGTTTTGATCTCCAGCGGATGGAACTCCCCGGTCCAGCGGCGGTGCACCAAGGCCAAATCCAGCGAGGCCTTGGTCGCCCTTCCCGCGGTTTCGTAGCAGCGGATGATCAGGTCGTTTCCATCCTCGGCTTGCTTGACGTCTGACACAACAACGTTGGGCACATCCACCGAGAGGAAGGAAGCGGCCTGCGGACGTGCACCCCGGTGGATTCCCTGATAGAGAACCGGCACCGGCGCGGTCATCTCCTCTGCCATGCGAACAACGCCCGCATCCTGCCAGGTGCCCGTGTGAGGAGCCAGCACCATGCGGAAGGTCTGGATGCCCTGGTCCTGCCAAATGTATTCGCCGTTGGGATCGATCTTGCGGGGTTGGTGCTGCGCGTAGGCGGCGCCGCGAACAATGGAAACCCGCAGGTCACTATCCTGCGCGCTGTAACCGTACTTGGCATCATTCAGGACCGTCAGGCCGTACGCCTTGCCATTCTGGTCGCCGGATAAGTCAAGCCAGCGCTGACCCGGATCTTCATCGCCGTTCGCCTTGCGCACTTTGAAGCCGTAAGCGATTTCGTAAGTAGGCACAGGATTCTGCACGTTTACGGGAAAAGAGAATTTCAGGATCTTCTGGTGCTCGTGCCAATCGAGTGACACTTTCGCTTCCAGCGTGCGCGCGCCGGCGTAAAGCACCCAGTCCGTACGCATGAAGGAAGCGCCATAGCCGGTGCGCACTCGCAGGGTTGCCCGCACCGGGCCACTCTCCAGCACACGGAAACTGGCGCCTCCGAACGCGCCAATTTCTTTTGTGTAGGAGCGAACATCATGGCTCCAGGTGTCGCTGGGATCGTCGACGACCACGGCGCGCGCTCCGCCGGCACCTCCGTGAAAAGTCTCCACTCCTGCATCTTTGTCAAACATGGAAATTGTGCCATCGTCAGCAAAGGTCACGCGGAGATGTTCGTTTTCCAGACCCTTCTCTGTAGCTTGCACGTTGGATGCGGGAGCAGCGAAAGGTTCGAGCTTACGCACGCGGAATTGCCGGTAACCGAAAGCAGGCACCGGCGCCTGAAACACCAACCCCCTGCGGTTGCCCGCCACCGTCTGGCCCGCGACCCACTGGTGGGGAACGGCATTTCCATGCTCATCTTCCAGGCGCGAATTGCTCAGCGTAGTGGCGAGATCTTTAGGGCCCCAGTCCAGATCATATTGAACATTCAGGTTTGCCGCCCAAGCGTGGGGGTTGAAAACCACCACGTATTCCGAGGCAGGGTCCGCGGTGGGAATCTGCCAGGCAATCTTCGCGGCTGAGCGGTAAATGGCCTGATCCGCCACTTCCTTGGCAAACCCATAGGCATTGTGCGAAACGGCATAGTGGTCCGGAAGCGCCGTCCCCGCCATGCTGTCGTGGAACTGCATCAGCAGAACTTTCTTCCAGGAAGTGTCGAAATCGCTCTTGGGATAGGGAAGCCCCGCCAGCACGTTGGCCAACGCAGCCATCTTTTCGGCGGTCATCAACGCCATTTCTGTGGTGCGATTGTCCTTCTTGATTTCTGATACCGCGGTGTAGCAGCCCACCGAGTGGTGCTGCAAATCGTCGTCCACCACCGGAAAACGGGACACGGGATTCGAGACATCGGGCTCCGGACTTCGGACCTCGGACGCTTCTTTTCCAATGTCGTCAAAATAGTGGTCAGGCGTGCTGAAGATAATTTTTGGCGCGCCGGGCTGCTTTTGCACGTCCAGGATTGTGTGAATGGTGTCCTTGGCGGGTCCCCCTCCATGATCCCCCGCACCGTAGAAGACCATCATGCTGTTGGTGGGTTCCTGAAGCTTGGTGTAGTCGTGCATAGCCTTTTCGACATCGCTAGTTATCCCGTAGCTGCCAGGAATTCGGTAGGTCAGGATGCGGGTTCCGTCCGCGCCCTGCCACCAAAACACGTCGGCGGGCAATTCCTTCTCATGGATGCCCGGGCGCATGAACACGTAGGCGTGCATCCCCTGGAGCTTCAGAATTTGGGGCAGCGTGCCGGGATGGCCAAAGGAGTCAGGGTTGTAACCCACGTGCGTCGTCCGACCCAACAGATGTTGGAAGACACGTTCGGCATAAAGCCCCTGGCGAATCAACGACTCGCCATTGGGGACGTTGACGTCAGGCTCAACCCACCATCCGCCGACGACGTCCCATCGGCCTTCGTCCACGCGTTTGCGAATCTCCGCCATCATCCCAGGGTCGGCGGCCGCGGCCCACTCATACAACTGGGCGGAACTGGCGGTGAATTTGAAATCCGGAAATTCATTCATGCGGTCAAGCGCCGCGCGAAACGTGCTGAGGCCCACGGCCATCGCTTCCGACCATGGCCAGAGCCAGGGAATATCAATATGCGCATTCCCAACCATGTACAATTTGTGTTGGGAGGCATCCGGCGGCCAGGGCGCTGCGGACTGCCCGGCCATCTTCCCGGCCACCAGGGAAAGTGTGCAAATCAAACCCGCAAGAACCAACCATCGGACGGCACGATAACGCATGGGAACTGCTCCTGGGAAACGTAGCATTTTAAGTATCGGGTGTAGGCTGTTAGGGATTTACCGGTACGGTGAACCTGACGCCTAAGCAATAGCACCGCGATATCAATCGCGTCTTGATTAACACTTCTTGGGCAGCGGGTCAACAGGCAATTCTGCTGCGCGACGATAGGTCGTGTCCGCGGAAGTAGATTCAAATTACCTCTCCCCCTCGCCCCCTTGCGGGAGTGGCTCTGGGGGTAAAGGCGTTGAAATAGCCTTGAAAGTTCCGGAAAAGCCCGCAAAGCGGGCGTGGTCATCTAGCCCACGGCGAGCCAGCCGTGGGATAAGGCGCCTCCCCAATATTCCTTCAGCCCCGTAGGGGCGTCGTCGAGTCATGCTGACGTCGCCCCTTACGGGGCTTAAAATATTTCGGTTCCGGCCTGCGTTCCCACGGTTGGCTCGCCATGGGCTAAATGACCACGCCACTCCGTGGCTGAATACGCTCCGTGGTCCAGCGCCTTTCATCCAAAATGGAAGTACATCCCCCCACGCCGGGACCACTTTCGCATCAAACTACCGCAACTCAAGAAGGCTGAGCTGTGCAATAATCTGAAGTTCGAATGGAACCCCTTATGAGTCTTGAAACCGCACGCAAGGTATTGGAAATCGAAGCAAGAACACTGAAAGACCTGATCGGCCGCCTGGACCAGGAGTTCGTGCGTGCGGTGGACCTTCTGATGAATTGCCGGGGCCGGGTCGTGGTGGCTGGGATGGGAAAATCCGGGCTGGTGGGGCAAAAGATTTCCGCCACGCTGTCGAGTACCGGCACACCCTCATTTTTCCTGCACCCTGCCGAGGCTCTGCACGGCGACTTGGGACGACTGGTCCGCCAGGACGTTCTGCTGGCGCTCTCCTACAGCGGCGAGACCGATGAATTGTTGCGCCTTCTCGATACCGTCAAGCGGCTGGATATCCAGCTCATCTCCCTGGTGGGCAATCGCACTTCGTCTTTGGCGCAGGCCAGTGACGCGGTGATTGACGTGAGCGTCAACCGGGAGGCATGCCCGCTGGGACTGGCCCCCACCGCTTCCACCACGGCCATGATTGCCATGGGGGATGCGCTCGCCATGGCGGTCCTGAGAAAGCGCGGCTTCAACGAAGAGGATTACGCAACCCTCCATCCCGGTGGCGGGCTGGGAATGCGGTTGCGGCGGGTGGAGAACGTCATGCATACCGGTGACCAGGCTCCCACCGTCGGCCCTGACGCTCCCATGCCCGAAGTCATCTATGAAATGAGCCGCAAGGGTTTGGGCCATACCGCAGTGGTGGAGAAGGATGGCCACCTGCTCGGGATCATCTCCGATGGTGACTTGCGCCGCGTGCTGGAGAGAGAAGGCAATCGCGCGTTAAGCTTAACCGCCCACGAATGCATGACGCGCTCGCCGGCGACCATCCACGCCAAAGAGTTGGCTACCAAGGCGCTCAGTATTATGGAAGGCCGCAAGATCACCACTTTGCTTGTCGTCGACGCCGAGGGCAAACTCCAGGGCGTTGTCCATATCCACGATTTGTGGACCACGCAAATGTTCTGATCCTGGAATCACTGCCTCCGCCAGGGCGGAGCATCCAGGGGAATCGAGTGATAGGGGAGCACCACAGCACGTCTGGAACGTATAATTCCCTTCCGCAGGACCTTACAATCCATTAAGGGGTGGAACGAGAGCTTTGTTTGGGCGCTGAGGGCTCGACAGTGCGAACTCGCCCGTGCGATTGCATTCAGAGGCCGCCAGGCGTATGTTATGGGTCGGTCGAAAACTGAAAGCGGAAATTCCGGCTCACAGCCAGTCAGGAGGAGGGATTCGCATGGGTATCATCGCATGGATCATTCTCGGCCTGGTCGCAGGGTTTATCGGAAGCAAGATCGTCAACAAGAGCGGCGAAGGCTTTTTCCTCGATATCATCCTGGGAGTTGTCGGCGCCATGGTGGGCGGTTGGCTCTTCAGCCATTTCGGGGCTCACGGTGTCACGGGTCTGAACATCTACAGTCTGGTGGTGGCCGTGGTGGGTTCCATCGTGGTTCTGGTCGTCTATCACGTGATCCGCCGCGTTCTGTAGTGCGCCCCGGATGTTTCGAGTGCAGGCCTTCACGCCTGTTGAGGGCCTGCGCTTCGGTTCTTGATCACGGTTCCTCTTCGCTTCCGCACCGAGCCAGATCATACCCGTTTAATCGTCTCGGATGGGATTGAACGGGAGACTTCGCCTCTTCAAGCTTCCCGAGCCCGTGGCGCGGAGTTAGGCACCGTTTGCCTTCCGCCACGGTTCCCAAAATCGAAATCCCGACCGACTCATTACCACGCAATGGGAAGGGGCCGAAGAGTGATACCAGTCGGCGCGGGATGACTTGCCTACTCAAACATGCAGAACATTGACGCGACCAGTAAGGCAAGCGGACACAGTGACCTTTGGAATAAGCCCAACACTTGGGAAAAGAAGGTCGACACGGAGATAGGTAAATGAGCCGAATATTACACCATGCACTCTTTTTCGCGGCGGCATTGCTCTTCCTCGTGCTAGCGTACCCTCCGTCCACGTACCTGAATTACTTCTACTTCCCGAAAACAGAAACGAAGTTTACGTATGTAATCGTTGCATTGTTTACCTCCCTAATTTCATCATGGGTTGCACCGAAGGCAGCGCCCCTTCTGTTGCCCCGCGTCACCAAATCCAAGTGGGCTGGTGCAGCTATGACCGGCTTCATTGGATTTATGATTCAGGCGATCCTTAGTTTCGGGTTTGGTCCGCGGGGGTGGGACGTCCCCGGAACCAGGGTTCGGGGCATCTTCTTTTCGGAGTGGGATTTCCTGACTTTCATAGGTCATGTTGCCAGTCCAATGGCATTCCTTAGTATAGTGGCGTATGTGTACGAACACAGACAAGGAACTTCGATTTGAAGCAATGGCGGGCTGGCGCAGAGCTTACCCAGCGCTGCGTTGGAGTGCGGATAAAGCAAGCCGGCCCATGTTCACAACGGACGGATCTTTCCAATAATAGAACCTGCCCCTTGACCGGCCCGCATTTATGTCCATGGGTCTGGATCCCGAGAGCGCACTCACCTTTCCCGCAGTCGTCTTGACTTTGCCAGGGGGCGAGTATAACTATTGATAATATGCACTTAGAGAGGCAGCAGGGCGAGGCGGTGCCGGGTGAGACTCTCCGTCGATTTTACGCAACCCTTTTGGAAAGCTTCGGGCCGCAGGGATGGTGGCCGGCTCGAACCCGCTGGGAAGTCATCTGGGGCGCTATCCTGACCCAGAACACCACTTGGCGGAATGCCTCATTAGCCATAAAGAACCTTCGCAAGGCGGGAGCGCTGGGATGGCGGAGGCTGCGCCAGGTCCCGATTGCCGAGTTGGAGCAGATGATCCGGCCCGCAGGTTTTTTCCGGCAAAAAGCCCAAGCCCTCCACAACTTCACCCTTTGGATCGAGCAGGTGCATGGAGGCTCGCTGCGCTCGCTTTTCGGCCAAGAGATGGCCAAAGCCCGCGCGCAGTTACTGGCGCTGAAGGGGATTGGCCCGGAAACCGCCGACGCCATTCTGCTCTATTCCGGCCGCCACCCGGTGTTTGTTGCCGACGCTTACACGCGCCGAATCCTCTCGCGCCACAACCTGCTCTCCCCCACGGCGGATTACCATTCCGCGCAACAATTTCTACACCAGCATCTTCCGCCCGACGAAGCCGTGTACAATGAGTATCACGCCTTGCTGGTGGAGGCCGCAAAACGCTATTGCCACCGCAACGTGGCGCACTGTGAGAAATGCCCGTTGGGGAAGTTCCTGGAGAAGCCAACAGCTGACAGTCGACAGCTTACAGTTACTACAAGCTGTCAGCCGTCAGCTGTCAGCTAGCTGAACATGAATCCCGATCCCGCCCGTCGCCAGAAAATCTTTCTCATTGTTCTGCTGATCCTCGTCCCGATCCTGGCTTTCCTGGGATGGAGCCAGGCATCGCTGAACCTGGATTTCATCCACCCCGCCAATTCGGAAGAAGCCATTTTGCTGCTGGTTCTGTCCACCATCATTTTCCTGGCCTTCGTCATTTTTACCCTGATCCTGTTGCGGATTCTGCTGAGACTCTACTTTGAGCGGCGGCAGCAGCAACTCGGCTCGCGCTTCAAAACCAAGATGGTGGTGGCCTTCCTGGGCGTTTCCCTGGTCCCCGTGATTTTCCTGTTCATTTTTGCCTATGGCCTGTTGAATCGAACCATTAACAAGTGGTTTAGCGTGCCCCTGGACGTGATTCGCCAGGATGCGGAAGAGTTGGTCCGGGAACTCGAACTGCAAGCTGCGCAGCGCGCCGACCACATTTCCAGCTATTTGGCGCAAAACGAAGAGATGATCCAGGCCATGCAGAGTCACAAAACGGACCGGGTGGCGCGCCTGGTGACGCAGGAGGTGGCGGCGGACCCCGGCACCGTGGCCGCCATGTGTTTCGACCCTGCCGGGAAACTGTTGGCGCAGGCCGGCGATCCGTGGCCCGACCCTTCGGAGATCGCCCGCTACTTCCCGCAAGTCTTCACCGGCAAGATGCCACCCAACGGCGTAAACGGGCACTGGTCCGCGGGCGAATATCAGCTTTTCATTTCCCTGGATCCCATTCTGGGTAGCTCCGGCAACCGCCTGGGCACCGTCGCCGGCATCATGCGCCTGCCTTCCAAGCTGACCCGCATTTCCGCCGAGATTCAAAAAGAAACCCAGAAGTACAACGAACTTAGCCACAGCGGAAAAGCGGAAAAGCGCATGTATGTTTCCATGCTGGGGTTGCTGACCCTGCTGATTCTCTTCATCGCCACATGGTTCGCCATGTTCTTTTCCAAGCAGGTCACCATACCCATCCAGGCGCTGGCGAATGCCACCCACGAGGTGGCACAGGGCAATCTGGGTTTCCAAATCTCGGCGCGAGCGGACGACGAACTGGGGGTGCTGGTTCATTCCTTCAATCAGATGACCCAACAGCTTCTGGAAAACCGGAGCGCCATCGAGCAGGCATCCTTAAACCTTCAGGGCGCCAACCGCCAATTGGAAGAGCGCGGAAACACCATTGAAGCCATCCTGGAAAATATTCCCAGCGGGGTCATTTCCTTTGATCCGCAGGGCCAGATTACGCGCTTGAACTCCACGGCTGAGCGGATGTTCAGGCACCCTCGTACACAGCCTCCCCGGGTACTGACCGATCTCTTTTCCGCCGAGGACGCACGTGAAATTGCCCGTATGTTCCGGCGTGCGGCGCGCCAGGGAGTGGTGACTCACCAGGCAGACATCGACCTGGGCGGAAGCCATACGTTCATGGCACTGACCGTCTCTTCCGTGCAAGCCCGTCACGGACGAGTGGGTTCCGTGCTGGTACTGGAAGACCTTACGGAAGTCCTGCGTTCCCAGCGTTCGGCGGCATGGCAGGAGGTGGCCCGCCGCATCGCCCACGAAATCAAGAATCCACTGACCCCCATTCAACTTTCCACGGAACGCATCCTGCGATTGCTGGAACGGATGGAGACGGAATCGCCTCCCCCCGACCTGCTTTCGGCTGTCGGCGACAGCGCCAAGTTGATTGGACGCGAGCTTGGCACGCTGAAAACGCTGGTGGATGAATTCACCGCTTACGCGCGCTTCCCTGCCTCCAAGCCCACGCCGGCGCAGATTAACGATATTCTGGAAGACGCCCTGAAAGTATTCGCGGGACGCCTGAAGGGCATTGAATTGCAGCACGAGTTCACTGCCGATTTACCGATTGTGCAGGCTGACCCGGACCAGATGAAGCGCGTGGTGGTGAACCTGATCGATAATGCCGCGGAAGCTCTGGAGCAGTCGCTGCGCAAGGAAATCTGGGTGCGCAGTGCGCTGGCTTCCGATCGCGATGTGGTGGAAATCACCGTGGAAGATAGCGGACCGGGAATCCCTGCCGAAGCCAAGGAACGGCTGTTCCTTCCCTATTTCTCCACCAAGCGCTCGGGGACCGGCCTGGGCCTGGCGATTGTCAATCGCATCATCGCGGAACATCACGGCTCGATCCGCGTGGAGGAGAATTTCCCCACCGGGACCAAATTTGTGATTGAATTGCCAGTAGACCGCGCCATGGTGGCGAGTACGGAAGAGGCTGTTGGTAAGTAAGGATCAAATGAAACAATCCATTCTCATCGTCGATGATGAACCCGGCATCCGAGAGTCTCTCACCGATGTGCTTCAGGACGAAGGCTATCGCGTGGAATCCGTCGGCAGCGGCGAAGCTTGCCTGGAAACTCTGCCCACCAACAAGTTTGACGTCGTCCTGCTCGACATCTGGCTGCCCGGCCTGGACGGCATCCAGGTGCTGGAAAAAATCCAGGCCCTGGAAGCACCTCCCACGGTCATCATGATTTCCGGACACGGCACCATTGAGACGGCCGTGCGTTCCACCAAGCTCGGCGCCTTCGATTTCATTGAGAAGCCGCTTTCCATCGACAAGACTTTGTTGACGCTCCGCCATGCGCTGGAACAGTCGCGCCTCTCCGCGCAGAACCGGGATTTGCGCACGGAACTGCAAGGCCAGGACCGCATCATTGGCGACAGCGTTCCCATGAAGGCTCTGCGCCAGCAATTGGAACTTGCCGCACCCACCAATGGCCGGGTGCTGATTTATGGTGAAAGTGGCGTGGGGAAGGAATTGGTGGCGCACGCGCTGCACAATCACAGCCAGCGGACGGAGCAGCCTTTTGTGGAAGTCAACTGCGCGGCCATCCCGGAAGAGCTGATCGAAAGTGAGCTTTTCGGGCACATCAAAGGGTCCTTTACCGGCGCACTGGAAGACAAGACAGGCAAGTTTGAGCAGGCCGACGGCGGCTCACTGTTCCTTGATGAAGTGGGCGACATGAGCTTGCGCACCCAATCCAAAGTGCTGCGTGTCATTGAGGAACAGCGTTTTTCTCCCGTGGGCTCAGGCAACAACCTCACCGTCGATGTTCGCATCATTGCCGCCACCAACAAGCACCTGGAAGACGAAATTCAAAAAGGAAATTTCCGCGAAGATCTCTTCTACCGCCTGAACGTGATTCCCTTTTTCGTGCCTCCACTGCGTGAACACGCAGAGGACATTCCCACGCTGGCAACTTTTTCCTTACGGAATTCGCCCGCGCTTATGGGCGCCGCCCCAAACATTTCGCCGAGGCGTCAATGGAAATCCTGGTCTCGCATCGCTGGCCGGGAAACGTCCGCGAACTTAAGAATCTGGTCGAGCGCCTGGTCATTATGGTGCCGGGCGAACGAATCGAGCGGCGGCACCTTCCTCCAGGGCTGCACCAGGACGGATCCCGCTCCCTGCCCGCCACCAAATTCCCCACCGCGGGATTCTCCAGCCTGCAAGAAGCCCGCACCGCCTACGAGCGCGACTACATTCTGCGCACCCTGGAAGAGCATCAGGGCAACGTCAGCCGCACGGCGGAAGTCCTGGGCCTTGAACGCAGCCACTTGTACCGTAAAATGCGCTCGCTGGGAATACCTGTCGGAAACTAACCCTGCCGTTGTTAACTCGGCTTAACACTTGGCGCCCGTAGGTGACTATTCACCAACCGCACTTTTCAACAATCATTAAGTCCCTGAGACAACCAGTCACGCCAGCCTGGAATCGAAGAAAGGGCAGCCGGCAAGGGCATCCAAATCAGGAAGGTGGGGAATATGGGGAAGATCTTCAGTTTTGCACCAAAGGCAGCAATCCCAATTGCGGCTTGTTTTCTGGCGGCGTCACTTGCGGGAGTGGCGCGCGGCGGCGACAAGGCACAATTATCCGGCCACTGGAATTTCAACCAGGACCAGAGCGACGATGCGGAGCAGAAGGTTCACGAGGCACAGCTCGACAAGCAGAATCGTACCAACAATGGCAACGGCGGTAGTAACCCCAATGGCGGCGGCTATCCCAGCAGCGGAGGTACGTACCCGGGCAGCGGCGGTGGTGGCGGTATGGGACGCGGCGGCATGGGCGGAATAGGCGGCATCGGAGGCGTTGGAGGGGGAGGTTCAGGCCGCAACCGGCAGGGAGTGGGAAATCGTGGCCCCTCCATCAGCAGCGAAGAGTGGGATCGCCTCGCGGAAAATCCCAAGTACTTGCACATCGATCAGCGCTCCGACCAGATTGTAGTCACCGACGACTCCAATCGCGCGGAGACCTTCTTCCCCGATGGAAAGAAGCATGACGACAAGGAATCAAGCGGAAAGAAGATCACGACGAAGGGTGATTGGGAAGGCGATTCTTTCGTCGCTGAGACCAAGATGAGCCGCTCGCAGAAGATAACGAAGACGTTCCGCGTCAGCCCGGATGGCAAGCAGCTCTATGTAACCACTCGATTTGAGGATTCTTCGCTCTCCGGCCCGGTCAGCATCCGACGCGTGTATGATTTGGGGAAGGCGGCAGCGAATTAGTCGGGCTCCCATTACCACCTTAGGGGCACATCGCCATGTGCCCCCCATACCACCAAGGTCCCTTCACGACATCTTCCACCTCACATAATGACATCATCGGCCGCCGCTTTGTGGTAGCCTTCCTCAGGACACAGATCGTAACGCGCCAGAGCATCCCATCAGGAAGGTAGGGGACCATGGAAAAAGCTTTCAGTATTGCATTGAAGGCGACGGCCGCAGTTGCGGCGTGTCTCTTGGCGGCATCGCTGATGTTGGTGGCGCGCGCCGGAGAAAAGGCGCAACTGACCGGCCACTGGAATTTCAACCCGAACCTGAGTGACGATGCAGTGCAGAAGATGCGCGAAGCACAGCAAAGCAGCCGCCACGGCTCAACCAGTCCCGGCCGTAGCTATCCAGGCACAGGAGTCTCGTACCCCGGCAGCGAAGGCGCTCCCGGTGGTGGCGTAGATCAGCCCGTCCCCGGTGGCGGCGGTATCGGCGGCGGAGAGGATTCCCGCCACGGGATTCCGGGCGGTGAAACAGGTTCTCCCATTGGCGGCCCCGGCGGTGGGGTGAGCTACCCCGGCGGAACCAGCGGCGACCCCGGCAGCGCCGGTGGACGTGGTGGCTCGGATGGCACAGGGAATCACGGCAGCTATGGTGGACGCCAGGCATGGGATCGGCTCAGTCAAAATCCAAAGTTCTTGCAGATCGAGCAGCACGCCAAGGAAATTGTGATCACTGACGACTCCGGCAATTCCCAAACCTATTACCCTGACGGGAAGAAGCACGAGGACAAGGACGCGAAGGGAAATAAGATCTCAACCAAGACGGTGTGGGAAGGCAGTTCCCTGGTTGCCGAAACCAGGCTGAGTCCGTCGGAAAAGCTCACGGAATCGTTCCGCCTCAGCGAAGACGGCTCGCAACTCTACGTTAAGACCCGGTTCGAAACCTCCGCGATGGAGGAACCGGTCAGTATTCGTCGCGTGTTTGAAATGGGGAAAAGAAAGTAACCCCTCACCCGCCCTCGTACCTCGGGCACCCTCTCCCTTGGAGAGGGCCGCGACCTACTTCTCCGAACCGCCTTCGCCGCGATAATCCAATTCGGCAATGACCGCACGGTTGTTGCGCCATTCTGGCTGGACTTTCACAAAGAGTTCAAGGTAGACCTTGGGGGGAAACAGCTTTTCCAGCTCCAACCGCGCTTCTGTGCCGATTTCCTTCAGGCGCGCCCCACCGGCCCCAATCACGATCGGTTTTTGCGAATCCTTTTCCACCACAATCGTGGCGTGCAGGCGGGTAAGCGTATCGCCTTCTTCGAACCCGTCGATAAGCACGGCCGTCACATAGGGCATTTCCTGCTTGGTATGCCCGATTACCTTTTCGCGAATGATCTCGGCCGCCAGGAACCGCTCCGGCTGATCGGTGTATTCATCCGCGGGAAAGTATTGCGGACCTTCCGGCAGCCGATTGATGATCGCCGCCAGCAGATCCTCCAGGCCGTCCCCATTCATGGCGGATATGGGAATGATCTCCTCAAACCCATAAAGCTTCGAGTAGCGATCTATCAAGGGCAACAGCGCGGGCTTGTGCACCTTGTCAACTTTGTTCAACGCCAAAATCGTCCGTGGCGAGTACTCATTGAGAAGGTTGATGACAAAGGCATCTCCCTTGCCGTAGTCCTCACTGGCATCCACGATCAGCACGGCCAGGTCGCGATCCGACAGTGCCTGCCGAACAAAGTTCATCATCTGTTCGTTCAGCCGTGAGAGGGGCCTGTGTACGCCCGGGGTGTCCATGAAAATCACCTGGGCGTCGGGGCGATGCAATATCCCCAGAATGCGATTGCGCGTGGTTTGGGGAACCGGGGTCACAATGGAAACCTTGGACTCCACCAGCGCGTTTACCAGCGTGCTTTTGCCGGCATTGGGTCGCCCAACGATGGCGACAAATCCTGATTTAAACGATGGGGTTTCAGACATGAGTAGTATTGGCGGAGGGCTGGTTGGGCGGCATCTTCATCCGCACCTTTAGAACCGTCCGCTGATTTGCCTCCAGGACTTCAAACGTCAATCCATGACTTTCAACTTGTTCACCGGCGGCAGGCACATGGCCCAGTTGGGTCATCACCAGCCCCGCTACCGTCGAGTAATCATCCCCTTCGAGGGGGACGTGCACTTCACCGGCCACTTGCGCCAGCTCGGCGTGCCCGGAAAGGATGTAGGTGGACGGAGATTCCTTGATAATGTCGCGCGCGTGGGGCTCCACTTCATCGCGGATTTCTCCCACAATCTCCTCCACCAAATCCTCAATCGTGATCAATCCCGACACGCTGCCATATTCGTCAATCACCATGGCCATTTGCGTGGTGGATTTCTGCAATTCTTTCAGCAGGTCATGGATGGGTTTGGTTTCAGGCACGAAGGGCACGGGCCTCACCAGGTCACGCACCGTCGCGCGCTTCTGCTCATCCGGAGTCAATTCCATCAGGTCACGCACACTCACAAAGCCATCAATGTGGTCCATTTGGCCGGAATAAACCGGGTAGCGGGTCATGCGTTTGGTGCGAAACAGCCCGCGCAGGTCCTCAATGGATGAGTTGATTTCGATGGCGGCAATTTCCGGCCGGGGCGTCATCACTTCGCGCGCCACCTTATCCCCGAATTTCACCACGGATTGCAGCAACTCGCGCTCGCCCTTTTCGATCAACCCTTCCTGCTCGCCCGTGGCAATCAGCTCCACCAGATTTTCCTGTGGCGACGGCGGTTCGGGTTCCGGCTCCGTGGGCTCCAGCAGCCGCGCGATGGTGGTGGAAATCAGGATCGGAAATGTCAGCGGCAAAGCCACAATAACGGCCCGGCGCAGTACAGCCTCCCATCTCCCCAGAATCACTTCCGGCTCGTCATGCCGCACAACCAGCAGAAAAGGAATCAATTGATCGGCAATGGCCACCGCGATCAGGACGGTGACAAGCGCCGTGCCCAAATCGCTCCACAGATGTTCGGGGCGCCGCCAGATGAGCAGGCCTGCCAATCCCACCGCGAACAAGTGCATGGTGGCGCCGTGCAAAGCGGAAATCGATACGCCCACCCGTTCGCGATTGGGACTGATGCGCCCGTGGGTGTCGGGACCAAAGACCTTGCGCACTCCCACCGGAGTTATGCGCCGCATCAGGAGCCGCAGGTAAGAGGCGACGGAACCCAGCACGAGAAATACCGCCAGCACCACCATCCATACGATCGTGAGCAAAAGTTGTTGATTCATAGGATCGAAAATCGAAAGCCGAAATTCGAAAATCGGGAATTAGCCTGCGTCTGATTGCTTGCCTGCGAGAGTGGCGCGCAGGTATCCGTTCAATGGCATTCCCACCCTTTGCATAATCGCGTCGAGCTTGGATCCCTCATCCTTACTGACAAAGCACTCATCCATGCCGGTGATAATGTGATCGTGGGAATCAACCTCTCCTGCGCGGCGACTTCGATTCCCGCGTTTCGATTTTCGAATTTCGATTTTCGAATTTCCCGGCCCCGCCCGTAACACCCAGGTGCTCGCGCATGGCCAGCTCCAGCGCAATCATTTCACCGGCATCACGTTCGTGGTCATAACCCAGCAAATGCAGCACGCCGTGCAGAATCAGCCAGCGGATCTCATTGATCGTCGAATGCCCTTCACCCGCGGCATTGCGCCGGGCCGTCTCCACGGAAATCACCACGTCGCCAAGGAAATTTGTGATCCCATCACACTCCCGCTGGCGGGAAGACGAATGGGTTCCCAGTTGCAGAGGTCCATCCGAATCCAGCCACGGAAAAGACAGCACATCCGTTGCCTTATCTTTGCCGCGATAAGCAACGTTCAATTGCCGGATCGCGTCATCGTCCACCAGACAGATATTGAACTCCCGGTTCCCCAGCCGCAGCAGACGCTTCAGGCTTCGCGCAAAGGCCAGCAAAGAGGCAGAGTGCACGGAGTACCGCTTCTGCAGGTTGACCAGCGCGATGCCACTCGGGGTTGGTTTCTTCTGCTTCATTTCTGCTCGCCATTGGCCTTGGCCGCCCGCACCTGGTCGAATTCCTCGTACGCACGGATGATCCGCTGCACCAGGCTGTGCCGCACCACATCGCGCTCGGTAAAATAGATCATGCTGATACCGGCCACCTTGCCCACCACTTCCACCGCTTCCACCAGGCCCGATTTCCGCCCGTTCGGCAGATCGATTTGCGTGACGTCGCCCGTGATCACCGCCTTGGAATTAAAGCCCAGCCGAGTCAGGAACATTTTCATCTGCTCGCTCGTGGTGTTTTGGGCCTCGTCCAGAATCACAAACGCGTCGTTCAGGGTGCGTCCGCGCATAAAGGCGATGGGCGCAATCTCAATGATGCTCTTCTCAACATAGCGATCCACGCGGTCCGGATCCAGCACGTCATAAAGGGCGTCGTAGAGCGGGCGCAGGTAGGGGTTCACCTTTTCCTGAAGCGTTCCCGGCAGAAACCCCAGGCGCTCGCCGGCCTCCACCGCTGGCCGCGCCAGGATGATTCGGCTGACCTCTTTCGTGAGCAGCGCGTCCACCGCCATCGCCACCGCCAGATAAGTCTTGCCCGTGCCCGACGGTCCGATGCCAAAAACCATGTCGTGGCGTTCCATGGCGTCGATATAGCTGCGCTGGTTCAAACCCTTGGGGGCAATCGATTTCTTCCCGAAGCTCCGGGGCCGCCCCGCCTCCGCCAAACCCCTTAAACTGGCTTCCGGGTCCTGGCTGATGATCCGCAAAAAGCCTTCGATTTCCGCGTTCTCGAAACGCGTTCCACTCTCCACCAGCACGGAGTACTCCTCCACCATGCGCTGCGCCCGGCGCACATTGGCTTCCTCACCTTCAATCTCCAACGATTCTTCGGCCAAGTGCGCAGAGACCTGGAAACATCGCTCAAAAAGCTTCAGATTTCCGTCGTAAGTGCCTACCAGCGCAGGGACTCCATTTCGAATTTTGACACTGGCAATCATAGTGTTTGAAGTAAGAGACACTCCTCCATTTCAAAAGTTGCACTTATCGCGGGGTTCCGCCGGGCTGGCAATCGTGGAAGGTGAGTGCACGTTCATTAA
>JARLGN010000252.1 GCA_031292775.1 Acidobacteriota bacterium
AGCGATCGCTATGGAGCCCCGAAGAAAGTATGAAGTCCCCTTCTAAAAGAGCCGAGTACTTGCGGAAGATATCGAGAATTTCGTTTTCGGTCATGATTTTTGCGCCTGGGTTCAAAGTGGTTTAAATGCTGTTTCCATCTCTGCCGCAATGGCATCGGCCGCGGCGGCAGGGTCTGAGGCTCCGGTAATGGGGCGTCCAATCACCAGGTAATCCGCACCGGCGCGGATGGCGCTTGCCGGAGTGGCGGTGCGTGCCTGGTCATTAGCGGCGCCCGCGGCCGGCCGAATGCCGGGTGTAACAATCAGGAAATTGGCGCCGCACGCTTGCCGGATGACCGCAATTTCGCGGGGTGACGCCACCACTCCGTCAACGCCGGCGGCCTGCGCCAATCGCGCCAGCCGAACGACGATTTCTTCCGGGGAGCCTTGGAACCCTACTTCCCCCAGGTCCCCGGCGGCTAGGCTGGTCAATGCCGTGACGGCGAGTATGCGTGTGGGTTGCGCCACCCCTCGTGCCTTTGCGGCAGCCCGCACGCCCTCCACCGCGGCTTCCATCATCTTGCGTCCACCGGAAGCGTGGACGGTCAGCAGGTTTACGCCCAGCATCCCTGCCTGGTGCGCGGCGGCGTGGACGGTGTTGGGAATATCGTGGAATTTGAGGTCGAGAAAGACCTGTTCGCCCGCGGCCACCAGATAGCGAGCCACCACCGGTCCTTCCGCGGTGAAGACTTCCAACCCCACCTTGAACACCCCCACATGGCCGTGGAGCTTTTCCGCGACTTGCACCGCAGCCTCGGCGCTCGGGACGTCCAGCGCTACAATGATTTTTTCTTTTGCCAGCATGGTTGTCATTTTAGTGGAACCGCGCAGGAATTTGAAAGTCTTGGGTCTGTTCATCGCCAGCAAATCCCGTATCGAAGGCGCAAATTCCTGCAAATTGTCCTTCGAAAGCCGGAAAATTCTGCAAAATCCCCGTCAAATTGCCCAAAATGTCCGACATTTGGTCAGTCATTTTGTCAATCGTTCCTTTGTTTTCATACACATTCCAGCTTCGTTCGTCATAAATTAACATCTTTTTTTCAGGCCAACGCCCAAAAGCGACATTCTGTTTGTTTGAGGGGTGAAGAAATTGCCACGATGGGCACAGGTCGGATTCTTGCACGCTCGGCATTCGGCGGTACCGTCTCGTGCGCAGGCACGGACTCCTTTTTAGAATACATACAAGCCTAGCCCCTGTCAAGAACAAGGTGTGGGGGCAGCCCCATAAGCGCAAAGATAACAACTGACCCGCAAAGAAAAGATTCACCACGGAGCGCACAGAGACCACAGAGGAAAGCGCTTCTGCCTTTACAGGCTTGGATGACAGTTCCTTGTTCGTTGACGCACAGGTTTTCTCCGCGTACTCTCCGTGATCTCTGTGGCCTCTGTGGTGAAATCCATGCTTTGCATTCATTCTAAGTGGCTTATCATGGGTTCGCCGAAAGAGATCAGCGATTATCTTAGCGCTTATGGGGGGTAGCCCAGGGGCCTCGGGAACGAACCACGAACCTGGAGGCATCTGCTGGAGCAGGCGCCGATCCCGGAGGACAAACAGGGACCCCAGCCCACAGCCTTCCACCGCTGGCAAAAGAAGTTCTTCCCGAACGGGGCGGCTGTTTTTAACTCGGAGGCGGCCAGACAGCAACGGCAGATTCGTCGCCAGTCAGCCAGATAAAAAGCCGAGACGCTGGTCTGGATTTCTCATGACGGGGTTGGCAGTGCCCAGGTTTAGATGCGCCGTACTACGACGTTGCGTTGATTCCAAGCGAGCCCCAGAGGGGCGTACTAACTCAGCCCAGGCCATCGGCCTGGGTTTACAGGATGTTTCGCGGCTGAGCCCTGAAGGGGCGATCTACGAATCCGCCTGTCGGCCCCTTCGAGGGGATGATTCAGGAATCTGGGAAGAAATTGCGGTGGGTGTTAGCGCGCACCTTCAGGGCTTGCGTCGATAACCGCTCCATAAACCCAGGGCGTTGCCCTGGGCTAGATTAGGTCGCCCCTTCGGGGCTTGAAAGCAACACCGCCCAAAAGGAATCGCGGAGATTGGTGAGAAGTCCGGGCTAGTCTCCGGGCAGTTCAGCGTGACGGATGAAGTGGATTACTTCCGGATGGCCGACGACTCGGGAGTTGGGAGGTTCGTAAAGACCCCGGCGTTACTCGCGATCCATCCTGGCAAGAGTTATGCCAAGGCAAACTTCCTCGAAGGGGACATCGCGGGATTGATGGTAGACTGCCGCCTGTTCAGGGTGGAAGTATCGATCACCTTCATCGACGTACACTGAAAGCAGAAGGCTTTTGGGGACGTCTGGAACCTGCTTGGACCACACCACATTTCCCGCCTTCTCCGGGGACGAACAACTCTGTTTACCTTCTCGAACCGACCTGTAAGGATTCGCCCCTCCCATGAGACTATCTATGTATGGTAAACAATGCCGGCTCCAAACGGGAGGCTGGTTTCTTGCGGCTCTTGGATGCGTACGGCGGGGCACTGCGAAGACTATGCGCCGCCTATCTTCAGGGCAGTGGAGACCAGCAAGACCTATTCCAGGAGATTGCAGCGGCGTTATGGTCGGCACTGCCGGGTTTTCGAGGTGATGCCAGTGAACGGACCTGGGTTTACCGCATCGCACACAACGTCGCATACTCATACGCCAAGAAGCGCCGGCGGCAGTGTCAGTCCGAACTGCAAATGGACGAATTACCAGACTACCGTATGGCGCCAGAAGACCCTCGGAGAGCTGTCTTGCTGGAAGCCCTCCAAGAGTTGGACTCCATCGACCGCCAAGTAGTGCTGCTGTATCTCGAAGGCCTCTCCGCGGGAGAGATCGAACAAGTCACAGGCCTGTCCGCAAACAGCATCGGCGTCCGGCTCAGCCGGCTACGGCGCAGATTGGCATTAATGGTCATGAGCAAGGAGGTGCGCGAATGAGCAATGCCGACGATCGGCCTGATGATTTACAGAAGCTCTGGCAGCAAACCGGTGAGCAATCGGGTGAGGAGGATCATTCAATGCTATTGAGACTGGTGAAGGAGAAGCAGACATCGCTTCTTGACCTGCTGCGCGAACAAAACATGACGGCGTACATGATTTCGTTGAGCTTTGCGCCTCTTACCGCAATGGCTGCCTGGATAGCACGGCACTCGCTCTGGATGCTCTCCGGTTACCTGCTTATGACCGTCACCTTGGTCGTCGGGGCGGTTGTTGTTTGGCTGAACGCACGAAGAGCTAATGCAGCTGGAAGAATCGATTTGAGCACACGCGAGCACCAGCAACAACTCATGCGGTTCTACGACAGCCGTGTAATCTTCTCGAAGAGCATCAAATACTGGTACGCGATTCCCTTATTCTTAGGTGGGGGAATGGCAATCTATCCAGTTACCGTGCATTTCTTAGGCTTGATGTGGGCCACCGTCATAGTTGCCGGCTTGTTATTAGTCGCGTGGGTTGGTGTCTGGCATATGCACGACGTTCGTGCGGTTGCTGATCTGCGCCGAAGGCGGGAAGAGGTTAGGCAATTGCTCGATGAAATGGGCCAGTGTTGAACCCATCCTTGCGTCGGAAGCGAAGCGCACGGATTGCTCCCGTCACAAGCTAGCCGTGCGTTGCCGCCAAGGGCTTAGTAATGCTTCCTGATGCTTGTTGTCCCGAAACGGCGTTCGAGAAAATGAACATCCCGGACGAATGACGGGGCATCCGGAAGTTGAAACCGGGCGCAGTC
>JARLGN010000253.1 GCA_031292775.1 Acidobacteriota bacterium
GAAGATTGCCAGCAGTACCACGACTGGAGCGAGAAAAGCGCGCAGCAGTGTCAGCGACAACGGGATGATGAACAGGCGCTTGCTGCGAAGCATAAGAGTTAATACAGATGCCTAATGTGAGAATGATTCGCGCGTAATGCAACCGGCGTAGCCACGGCGCTAACCTTGGCTACCAGCCTTTTGGGCCAAAGTGATCAGAACTAATCGCATTCCTAACCTTTGATGCTGCCGAACATCAAGGCCAGCGCCAGTTATTAGCTCTCGAATCTGATTACGGCTTTTGATCTTCACGCCCAGAAGTTTCGGAAGGAGCATTGCAATATCTGCTAGACAGAACAGCCCTCCAGGACGAAGGACCCTGGCAATTTCTTGCAGGCCTTTGGTTTGGTCTGCCCAATGGTGAAACGATAAGCTGGTCAGAACAATATCGGCCGTTTGGTCAGAAAAAGGAAGCGACTCAGCCTGTGCAAGCTTAAAGTCAATGTTGGGATTTAGCCGCTGGGCTTCCAAGGCCATCTGCTCCGCTGGATCGACGCCAAATAACTGCGCCTCGGGCCATCGGGCAGAGGCAACGCCCAATAGGCGACCCGTTCCGCAACCAACATCAATAATACAACGCGGCGGATCTTTAAGCTCCTGCCCAAGAAGATCAAGCATCCTGGCGTGAACGGGTCCAAAAAGCAATCTTTGCATAACCGATTGATCGTAGGTTGCCGCCCACTGATTGAATCGCTTTACATCGTAGATAGTTGTTGATGGCACAATTTTGTTATCCATATGTCTTATAATCCGCAAGAGCAGGGGTTGCCACAGTCAGCGCCGTCCGTGGGCTTTTCGAATGCGCGATGCCACTGGGCAACGGTGCGTGATTCAATTGTTCCAGCCATTCATGATATCGCCATCGAGTTAAGAACCCACGGTCAGAACTGCGCTGACCGTGGCTACAGGCTTTGGGACGAAACATGAATGGCAACTGCGCGCGTCGCCTCCGCGCGCAACGAATGTAACGCAGGTCAGCGGCACTATCAACACTTCGAATTGTGTTCTCCCTAGTCAGGTGCGCAATGAATACCACCCCAGAAGTGGCTGGGCGCGATACAATCAAAGTGTACCCATGAAAGAGGACAACGTTTTGTAGTCCTCCAACTCAAACCCGGAGGACGTCGAGCAACTTGGCCCCCATCATCAATGCCCAGGAAATATCGAAGCAGTACAGCATCAATCCGCTTTTCCAGAATGTCTCGTTCACTGTTTCCGCAGGCGACCGTATTGGCCTGATCGGGCCGAACGGTTCCGGTAAGTCGACTTTGCTGGAGATTCTATGCGGCCGCATAAAGCCAGACAGCGGCGAAGTGGCCACGCGCAATCGCAGCCGGGTGGCCTATGTCGCGCAAGTATCGGAATTTGCGCCGGGGGAAACCGTGCGGTCGGTCATTGCGGCGGCACTTGAGGTAGCGGCCGTGCCCGCGGCGGAGCGCGAGGCCCGAACGTCCGAGGCGCTGGGCCGCGCCGGCTTTACCGACTTTGAAACCCCCGCCGCAGCCTTGTCGGGTGGGTGGCGCAAGCGCCTCAGGATTACCGAGGGGCTGGTGCAGCGGGCCGACGTTCTGCTTCTGGATGAGCCCACCAACCACCTGGACTTCGCTGGAATCGAGTGGCTTGAAGCCCTGCTGCGGAACGCTCCGTTCGCGTGCGTGGTCGTGAGCCACGACCGCTATTTTCTGGAAAATGTTGCCAGCGAGGTGGTGGAACTCAATCGCGTGTTTGTGGATGGGGTCTTCAGGGTCAAAGGGAACTACAGCAAGTTTCTGGAGAAGAAAGAAGAGTTCCTCGACGCGCAGGGAAAGCGGCAGGACGCCCTCACCAATCGCGTCCATACGGAGTTGGAGTGGCTGCGCCGCGGTCCCCGGGCCCGCCGCACCAAAGCCAAGGCGCGCATCGACAAGGCGCACGAGTTGATTGGGGAGTTGGCCGACCTGAACTCCCGCAGCCGATCCGCCACCGCCAGAATCGATTTTTCCGCCACCGACCGTCAAACCAAGCAACTGATCGAGATGGAAGGCCTCACCTACGCCATCGGCAATCGCACGCTGTTCGCAGACGTGAACTTTACCATCAAGGCGGGAATGCGGGTGGGGCTGGTGGGGCAAAATGGGAGCGGCAAGACCACGCTGCTTCGCCTGCTGCAGGGCGACCTTCAACCCACGGCAGGCGAAATCCGCCAGGCTGACGCGCTGCGGATTGTCTACTTCGACCAAAACCGCCAGCTTGACCCCGATATCACACTGCGCCGCGCCCTGGCTCCGGAAAGCGATTCCGTAGTTTATCAAGGTCGGGTGATTCATGTGGCGTCGTGGGCGGCAAGATTCCTGTTCGATCCCGACGACCTCAGCCAACTGGTGGGCAGGCTTTCCGGAGGCGAGCGCGCCCGCGTGCTGATCGCGCAACTGATGCTGCAACCGGCGGACGTCCTGCTGCTGGATGAACCCACCAACGATCTGGACATCGCGACACTGGAAATCCTGGAAGAGAGCCTGCTGGAATATCCCGGAGCCCTGGTGCTGGTAACGCACGATCGCTTTATGCTGGACCGCGTCTCCACCGTCGTCCTGGGACTGGATAGCCTGGGCGGGGCGGAGCGGTTCGGCGACTATTCGCAATGGGACGTTTGGCAACGCGCGCAACTGGCGAAGGCTGCGCAGATCACCCCGGATGAAACCCCGCGTTCACCTTCCCCTCCTGAGGGCGCCCGGCCCGCCGCCACGCGAAAGAAGCTCTCGTACCTGGAAGCGCGGGAGTTTGCCGGCATGGAAGCGAAAATCGCCGAGGCCGAAAAGAAGCTCGGGGTCTTGCGGGCAAAACTGGAGGATACGGCTATCATGAGCGACGCCACGCAACTGCAAGTGGCATATGGGCAAATGGAAGAGACCCAGAAGCAATTAGATAGGATGTATGCCCGATGGGCCGAGCTGGAGCAAAAGCAGGGGTGAATTAAGACACAGAGGGAGGAAGACGCGCCAGCAAGGCAACTCGCAATAGGGCAGAATGGTAAGTGCCGGTAAAGCACGCTGGCGCGTCCAGAGGAAGATCGGACGGCAGTAAAGCTACTGATAGTACTGGGCGTTCTTTTCCACGTAACCTGCGAAATTTTCCGGCACATCGGCATCAGCAAATATCGCCGTTGCGGGGCAAACCGGAAGGCAGGCTCCGCAATCGATGCAGTTTACCGGATCAATGTAGAGTTGCGTAGCTTCCGCAAATTTGGGCTCATCCTTCCGCGGATGAATGCAATCAACCGGGCAAACCTCAACGCATTTCTCATCCTTTGTGCAACCTTCTACGATTACGAATGCCATGAATAGATTCTCCTCTGATAAGTGTGTAAAATTCCGGACCCCGCCCAGAAAGTGCAATCCTGGCGGGTCGAAAATGGTCCCTACGTTCAAAACGCAGGGTTATGGGATGTGCAATTCACGCGCCAAATGCCGCGTGCATTTTGTCAATTGTGACCTAGGGAAAAGGCATCGGCGGCGCGCAAGCTGGATTGAAAGACCCAATATAAGGGGCAAATTGCCCACCCCAGACTTAGGTCGTACCCGACACGCCGTACATTCCTGCCGCAGAAGTCAATTCCGCTGGTAGAATAGGTTATGGAGCTTCGCAGGCCCTTACGGGCGATTAAAGTGCACTCCCTGCAAAAAAATGGGAATACCTGACACCAATTCAGCCGATTCGAAACCTCTCGATTCATCCGTAAAGAACTCATCCTGGAAAGTGGATGTGCTGCTTCCCGGCAGTTGGCGGGGCGCCACTTGCACACTGCTTTCGCATGGCCATCATCACGTCATTATCGATACGGGCATGCATCACGAGGCACACCGCCTGATCGATGCCCTGGCGAAACGGGGTCTGCACCCCGATGACATCCGCATGGTCGTCAATACGCATTTCCACGTTGACCACGTTTTGAACAACTGCCTGTTCCCCAATTGCGAAATCTATGGCTCGCAGCAATCGCATGACTGGTGCTGCCAGGCATACGCTGACCTGCTGGACGAGCAAAATTGGGAAGAGTTAAGCTTGAAGTACTACCCGGAATCCGCTGACTACGAAAAGGCTCCTGAACTTATGGGAGCTCTGCGGCGGTTTGCACTGCGCTGGTGGGATCGTAAACGATTGGGCGACCCGTCACGCTTCCGGTGGATTGAGACTCACCCCATACCAGACGACCTGGAATTCCTGGTGACCAATGGCCACGTGCCCGGCCACGCCTCGGTGATTGTTCACAACGGCAGCCAACCGATCATTGTGGCCGGTGACGCCTTACTGACCCGCGAGCACGATGAAAATGTCTTCACCATGATTCCGCATAATCGAAAGCAATTTGAGCAGGACCGGGCGCACATCTTGTCCATGATGGGGCGCATCGTTCCCGGGCACGATGGCGAGTTTTCCAACTTGAGTAGTCAAGACCCTACGCCTTAGGGACACCCCACAGTGGCAGTTGACGTGCAGTGAACGAGAGTTCGCGGCAGATAGCCAACGGGACAATGGCAAGACACTGCTATCCCCTGGATAAGTCCAGGCTTACCTTAAGAATCCTATTGACCGCTGGCGAATTCAGAGCGCAAGGTGGTGCGTTTTCATAAGCATGCTGCTGATACCACTTCCTGGGGGAGACTCATACCCATGAATGCTACGCGCCGGAAGGTTTTGATCCTTGAGGATGAACCCTCGATTCGGAATGTTCTCTATGTGCTGCTGGCAGGACTTGGTTGCGACGGAGACATCGCTCACGACAGCCGGGAAGCGCTCTCGATGATTCAGAAGGATCAATTCGACGCAGTTTTGCTCGACTTACGATCCGCCCACATTCCGCCGGACCAAATGGTCTCATCTATTGCCGCCCTGCAACCCAGCCTGGTGGGGCGTGTCCTGGTAATCACCGGAGAGGTTTCCGACCCCAAAACACTTGAGGTGCTCGAGCGTTGTGCCGTGCCCCATATTTCGCGCAGCCAGGTCGCATCGGACCTCTGGAAGCGCATGAGCGCCATTCTCAGCTTCGGGCCTTCTCCCGCGGATTCGAGCGCCCGCTGAATCGTCGATGGCACCAGCCGCAGCTTCAGGCGACTCCAATCCCTCGTCGTTTGCTGCATCCTCGGGATGACAGATTAAGTGGTTCTCCCACCGGCAGTTTAGCCCGGACCTTCCACCGCGTCCCGGCTCACTACAACTTCACCGTGCGGACGTATTCTGCCAAACCTTCCTGCCAGGGCCGTGGAAACGCAAATCCGGCGTGCCGCAGGGCTTCCATCTTCATCACTGCGTATTTCAGCCGGGGAGCTCGCCGCTTCATTTGGGCGTCGGGAACACCAACAACTTTTGCCGGGTCGAGCCCTGCCAGTTCCGCCGCCGCGCGGGCCAACTCATATCGAGTGCATATTCCCCGATTTGCCAGGTGGTAGAGGCCGTATTTCCCTGCCTCCGCGACTTCCATTATTTTCATCCCGGCATCAACCGTGTGGAGAGCACAACCCAATTGATCGCTGGCAACCAAATATTCCCCACCTGCGGCGAGCTTTCGCAACCCCTTTTCCACAAAGTTGATCTTCCCCGGTCCAAACAATACCGAAACGCGAAAGATCCAATACCGCTCCAGGGTTTTCACCGCATCTTCGGCTTGCAGTTTGGTTCGCCCATAGACAGTAATCGGCGCGGGAGGATCGGTTTCAACGTAGGGAATCACGTTCGTGCCATCGAACACCGCATCCGTGGAAATATGGACGAGGCCCGCTCCCACACGCCGGGTAGCATCAACCACGTTACATGTCCCCTGGTAATTGACCAGGAGGGCACTGGCGGGATCCTCCTCGCAACGATCGATATCGGGAATGGCGGCAGAGTGAACGACCAAGTCCGGGCGGATTCCTTCCAGCGCCGCGCGCACGGCCTCCGCATTGGTAATGTCAGCCTCAACACGCGTAAGGGGAAAGACTTCGTGCCGAGTCGAAAACGCGGCGACCAACCCATGTCCGAATAACCCTGCCGCGCCGGTGATAGCAACTTTCATAAGCGTAATCCTTTGTTAAACAGTGGTTAGTGAATAGTGGCTGGTGAATAGTAGTTAGCAGATAGGCCGGGTGAGCGCACACTCGTCACTGGGCACAGCCTACTAACCACGATCCACTGCCCTTCTCATTTCATGCGCATGACAACCCCGGGAGTGTTGTAGAGTCGAATCAGGGTATTAAGGTCCCGCTGACTGGGCTTGCTGACCAATGTTCTCCAAGCAAAAGGGTATGGAATCCCCGGGACAACCACCTGACGGCGCTTGCTCTGCACTTGAAAGTACATGATATCTCCCTTGGATTCGCTGTGCCCTTTAATGCCAAGGGCATGACCCAATTCATGCAGGACGATGGCGCGCATTTCATCCTTGGTCCATCGATGCGAGAGGTCAATGGAAATATATGCCACCTTGCGGGACGACAATTCCCCGCCCACACGACGAAACTGTACCCAATCCAGTTCCTCTCCTGCGTGGCCCTCATCAGACAGGTCCTCATCCCAGCGAAAGACAATATCCGCTTCCTGGGGTTCCGCCGTCAATTCCAGGGGAAACATCTCCTTCCAAATGCCGAACGCCTCACGTGTGCCTTGCGCCCAATTGGCGTTGGGCACATTTCCAATCGAAACCTTAATGGGAAATGAGTTCCATTTCTCCGATTCCGACAGCTCCGCGATGTCCAGGTAATAATCCGATGCCGCCGGGGCGTAGTGTGAAGGCAGGAGGGCTTCAGGATATGCCGGGAATAATCCCAGGATTTGAATTCTGGCGTTGGCCTGGCCCGCCTGATACTGGAAGTCCGGAGAGTGGGCGGCAAGACCGGCAAATTGCCGCCAATCCGCCGTGGCTTTCTGCCGGTCCACCATTTCGTCTGCCAGCGCGCGATTGAAATAAGCCTCCAGAAATTGCGGGTCCTGCTCAATAGCGTGGCTGTATGCCGCGGACGCGTCGGCAAAGTGGTTTTTATCAAATAACTCATTGCCCTGCCGGTAGCTCGCCTTCGCCGCTTCCCTGTCCGCTGCCGGCACGGGGACCGCCATCAACAGCAACATCAAGCCAAGCATCACTCGCCGCATGAGCCGTCACCTCCACTTGATTTGTTGCGTGACATCATAATTGCACGCGGGCATTCGTTCCAGAAATAAGTGCAGGTGTAGTGGGTCAAGTGTTAGCTGGAATTACACCGCGTATGGACTGGCGCGTTGCCCGGTGAGAATGCGCAGACACGTTCCTGCCTGGGCACGGTGATGGGTCTGGGGCTCGACGATGCAGTAAAGTATGATGCCACTCAACCAGTATGGGCGTGGGAGCGGTTCGAGGACCGCCCCTATTTCCAACCATCACGCCAGTTTCTTCAACTCCGCCAGAATCTCTTCATTGTCGGGTTGTTCCCGCAGCTCATAAATCTTCGTCCATGCAATTTTACCGTTCTTGTCGACGATAAAAACAGCACGGTCATTAATGAAAGGAACCGGGTGCTTGGTGGGAGGAAAAACTCCATAGGCGGTTGCCACTTCAGCGTAAGGCCAGCGATCCGTGGCCAGGGGGAACTGCAATCCGCCCAAGTGTTTCTGGAAGGCGGTATGGGCAAAGACCGAGTCGGTACAAATCCCCACGACTTCGGTGTTGGTCTCTGTGAATTTTGCCAGATCCGCTTGAAAGGACCCGAGTTCGCTTTGGCAAACCGGGGTGAAATCAAGTGGATAGAATGCGAGAACAACGTTCTTGCCACGGTGCGCGGAAAGCTCAAACTCGTCTTGTGACTCTCCGATTGCACAAACCAGCTTAAAATCTGGAGCTGCATCCCCCACTTTTAATGCCATCTGAACCTCCCTGGTTCAAGCCGATTGCAGCACCCGCCCCTGGCGAGTCCGAACCAGCAAAACTCTCTTGGATTTTGTAATCACCCTAAATATATGAAATGAAATTCTACCCGAGGAACAGGGTAAAGGGAAGCGTGGCGGGGGAAGAAATTGTGGCTCGCAACAGAGGCACTGACAGGCACATAAAAGCTGGTATCAGGTGTCGAGTGTAAGGTATTAGGATTTTACTGGCACCTGACACCTGGCACCTAACCCCTCCTTTGCCCCGCGCCTCTGCGGTAAGGAGGTCTTGGGCGGGCCTCAAATCCCGCCGTAAAGATTCCAGTAATCGTCGCCGGCGTTAAGAATGAATAGTTCGGAATCCTTCGCCGTCACCCTGCTGTAGGGCGCGACGGAGTGGGTCAGCCACACGTTTCCGCCAATCACGCTGTGATGGCCAATATGAGTCTTGCCCCCAAGAATGGTGGCGTTGGGGTACACGGTCACGTGGTCCTCAAGGGTCGGGTGGCGCCTGTTTTCCTGCCCGCGGCGAAGTTGGCCATCCTCATCTTTGCTAAGAGGATTGAAGGCTCCCAGCGTAACCCCGTGGTAAAGCGTCACCTTGTTTCCGATGATGGATGTTTCACCGATCACCACGCCCGTGCCGTGATCGATAAAGAACGACTCGCCAATGGACGCACCGGGATGAATGTCAATGCCCGTGTGGCTGTGCGCAACCTCCGTCATCATGCGGGGGATGAACGGCACCTCAAGAAGGTACAGGCGGTGCGCCAAACGCTGCACGGTGACAGCCTCAATATACGGGTAAGCCAGCAGGATTTCCTCCACGTTCCCTGCCGCCGGATCGTTGTGGTAGGCCGCTTCAATATCGGTGGCAAGCAATTGGGCCAATTCCGGGAGTTGCCCAAACAATTTCTTATGGATCTCTTCCGCGTAACTTTCAAGTTCTCCGGGCGCCGGTTTGCCGCCGCGGCGGCACTCGAAACGCACCGCGCTACAAACTTGCTTGGTCAGCAAGGATTGAATCTCAATCAGGTGGCGGCACGCACGCGTGCCGGGAACTTCACGCTCGCCACAGAGGAAGTAGATTGGAAATAGAACTTCCAGGTAGCGGCGGCAAATGGTGGCCACCGCATCACGCCTCGGCAAATTGAATTCGCTGAGCTCGTCCCCCGCCAGTTGCGCGTCCAGATCCGCGCGAAACTCCTGCGCGAGGCACTTCATATCATCGCCGTTCATGGTAGAACCCCCAAATAGGTGCTAGGGGCCAGAGGAGGTGTCAGGTGCCAGGTGTCAGGTGTCAGTAAAAGCCCAACCTGAACACCTACACCCGATACCTGAGACCTGTTCCCGCTGCAAGTGCAGGTGAAAGTCAAAGAAACGAAACCCGGCACCTGACCCCTTCGGTCACCTAGAGACACCTGTTTTGCTGCTCGGATTTGGTGTCGGGTATCGGGTGATAGGTGTCGAGCTATGTTCTTTTACTGACACCTGGCACCTGACACCTCCGGTCACCCAATTCCTTCGAATAGAATCGTCGAGATGTAGCGCTCGCCGGAATCAGGCAGAATCACGACAATCGTCTTGCCGGCAAATTCCGGTAGCTTGGCCAAACGGACGGCCACGGCAACCGCCGCACCGCACGAAATGCCGCTTAAAATGCCCTCTTCGCGCGTCAGGCGCCGGGCGAATTCAATCGCTTCATCGTTTGACACCTGTTCAACACGATCAACCAGCGACAGGTCGAGGGTTTTCGGAATGAATCCAGCCCCCAGGCCCTGGATTTTGTGTGGCGCGGGCTTTAGCGGCAATCCCTGCTGGTGCTGCGTGATGACGGGGCTGGCCGAAGGCTCAACTCCCACCGAGATAATTTTCTTGCCCTTGCCGTTTTTGATAAAGCGCGAAACCCCGGTAATTGTGCCGCCCGTGCCGATGCCGGAAACCAGCACGTCAACGGCGCCGTCGGTGTCATTCCAGATTTCCGGACCGGTGGTCTTCTCATGAATCGCGGGATTGGCGGGGTTCTCAAACTGTTGCGGAAGGAAGTAGTGCTGGGGATCGGATTGC
>JARLGN010000254.1 GCA_031292775.1 Acidobacteriota bacterium
GCTCTGGAACTTCGGCTATCATTTGCGTCGGTGTTCGTTCTGCAATCGCTGGCGTGTCTTTAAGCGAGCGGATCCGAACCGACCTCACCCGGACGATTTGACCGTCGAAGAGCTTCAAGAAAGCTTCAATCGCAGGATCGCGCGTTCCTTAGGGGAGGAGGATGCAACTGCGGAAGGAAGAGGGGGAAACATGGATTCTGATTCTTCGAAAGAACCAAGCGAGATGGGGACCCAGGATAGTACCTCATCGGTTGGTGTGGAAGTGACTACGGACGAGGTTGAAGACTACCAGTTATGCCCGAAGTGCGGCAGTACGCTTTATCACCGATCCCACCGCCGCTGGTACGAACGCCTGCTCAAACGACCCCGGATGGCGCGCTGCTTGAAGTGCGACCACCGTTTTCCGTACCCTCGCTAGGCGGAAGCCGGGACCCGGCATTTGTGATCCAGGCACCGCAGGCTGAGTTCTGTGCCCCGATCCGCGAAGCTCGATCCATTAGGTAAAATCACGCAAATCATGGTACACCTTCCCGGATGAATTCTGCCCCTGTAACGCGGCGTATTGCCCAGGCTTCCGGGATCGTGATGGCGACTGTATTGGCCAGCCGCGTTCTCGGGTTCTTCCGCGATTGGACCCTTGCCCACCAGATTGGCGCCAACGCCATTACCGACACCTATGTTACCGCGTTCACCTTGCCTGATTTCCTGAACTACCTGGTGGCAGGCGCTTCACTGAGCCTCACCTTCATTCCGGTCTTCACCAAGTTCGTTGCCGAAAAGCGCGAGGATGAAGGGTGGCACGTTTTCTCCACCGTGGTGACGGTCATGGGGGCGCTGGTGGTGGCCGTGGTGGTGGCGGGAGAAATCTTCACCCCGTACCTGGCGAAAGCGATCGCTCCCGGCTTCGGTCCCACGGAGAAAACCCGCTACATTTTCCTGACGCGTTTGATGCTGCCTGCGCAAATCTGTTTTTATCTGGGCAGCATCCTGAGTGCCGTCCAGTACGCCAAAGGCCAGTTCCTGATTCCCTCGTTGGCCCCGGTGATTTACAACGTAGGAGTGATTTTGGGTGGCATCCTGCTGGCGCCGCGCATCGGGATTACCGGTTTCGCGGTTGGCGTTCTGGGCGGAGCCGTGGCCGGAAACCTCTTGCTCCAGGTTTATGGCGCCTGGCGCGCGGGCGCCCGCTTTTCACCCAACGTGGATGTTCGTCATCCGGGATTTTGGATGTTCATCAAGCTCACCGTCCCCATCATGCTGGCGCTCTCGCTGGTTTTCACGGACGACTGGATTCTTCGCTGGTTTGGCTCCTATCTGGTTCCCGCATCGATCACCTGGCTCTACAATGCCAAGAACTTGATGAGGGTTCCGCTCGGGGTGGTGGGGCAGGCAGTGGGCGTCGCCTCATTTCCTTTCCTGTCGCGGCTCTACTCGGAAGGGAAACTGGAGGAGCTGAACCGCACGCTGAACTCCACCATGAGGGCTCTGATCCTGCTGCTCATGCCCATTTCCGCCCTCACCATCGCCCAGTCGGTGCCGCTGGTTTATCTCGTATATTCGCACACCTCCCTGCGGGCCACCGATCTTCAGGCCACAGCCGCCACGCTTGCCGTCTTTTCCCTGGGCATGTTTGCCTGGGGCGCGCAGAACATCCTGGCGCGGGGATTTTACGTGGCTCGCGACACCATCACGCCCGCCATTGTGGGAACCCTGCTCACCGTCTTGAACCTGCCTGTTTACTGGCTGCTGGTGCGGCACTATCAACATCTGGGATTGGCCCTGGCGAGTTCCATCGGAATTATTGCCTACACGCTGCTGCTCTTTGGCCTGCTGAACCGTCGAACCAATAATCAGGAGGCCGCCGGCATGGTCTGGTTCTTCCTCAAGATCACCACGGCGTCGGCGATTGCCGCGGGAGTGTGCTTCAAACTGACTCAGGCGTTGCAGACGCGCATCGGCTGGCATACCACTCTGCATGCCCTGGTGGTTCTTGTCATCGTGAGTTCGGTGGGATTTGTTATGATCGCCGTGCTCGCCAAACTCTTCCGCGTGCGCGAAATGGATTCCTACCTGGCAAAATTGCGACTATAACCTTTCACCAAGTTGATCTTACCGCAGAGACGCCGAGGCGCAGAGAAAAGCAGGGAGACAGGCAGAAGCCGGTAGCGCAGTGCGGCGGAGCCGCAACCAAAGTGATCGCCGGAGGCGTCTAGGAGTGCGGCCGCGAAGCTGCCGCCTTTCCATGGACATGATCCGAATTTGCGCTATGTCGGTGGTAGCTGGTACTACGGCGTTCCACTGCGGTCGCCGCCGCATGGTGCGCGGAAATGGTGCGCCCTTGGGTGGTATGTGCGCCCCACCCAACCCGCTTGGTGAGAAGGTGAATTTGAATTTACATCCCTCGCCCCCTTGGGGGAGAGGGTGGACCGCAACCGGCGTTTTCATCAGCCGGGGCGGGACGGGTGAGGGGGTCAGAAACTCTGGGGCCTACTGATACACTCCCGAAGCTTAGGGTGTTTCACTTTCGCCTTTTGCCTTTTGACTTGCTTTTGGGGCTCTACCCCATAGGTTGCGATCTTGGTACAAACCCCCTCACCCCCCGCCTTGCGGTCCCCCCTCTCCCCCAAGGGGGCGGGGGGAAATGTATCCTCAGTTTCGATATCGAATTCATGATGCCAGCGCTGCTCCGCCGCGCCGCCGTTCTTTCCTCTCATGCTTCCATGGAGGACAGTCGATAAGAATACGGGAGACGCGAAGGAGTCAGCACACGATCCCGGCCCCTGAATTCGCTCCCGCCACCGCGAGTCACCCTGCGAGCGCCCTACGGCAAGGGGGACGCTCGAAAAAGTTTGGTGACCGTTTGGCGCAGGGCGAGCCCAGGCCTGAGATTCATTCCCCGCTGGCTTGATTCGCACTAAATCGCAGAACTGCGCTCGAGCCAGCCGTGGTAGGATACCGGCGTGGACGCCAAGGCCATCAGGATTGTTAAGGAAGGCCGCGCGTTGTTCTGGCCGTGGTGCGCGGTCACGCTGGCAGGCGCTCTGCCGTTGCTGCACCCGCCGGATGCCATCGCCTGGATCACGCCGTTCGCCTTTTTCCTCGGAATTCCGCTGTTGGCCGCGCTGTCCTACGGGAATGAATTTCAGCACCAGACGTTTTCGCTGCTGCTTTCTCAACCGGTCAGCCGCAGGGAAATCTGGTGGGAAAAATTGGTGGCCATGCTGCTGCTGGTGGCGTTGGCCCTGCTCGTATTCGTCCTGTCCTCCGCAACGCATTTGATTTGGGAAGTCACCGAGAGCTTCGAGTACGCTGGAGCCTGGACCATCGGCATCGTAGCTTCGGCGACGTTTTGGACCCTTCTCTCCCGGTCCACGGTGGGCGGCGTCATTCTGAATATTACGGTGCATGCTTTCGCCATTTTGCTCTGGTCGTACTGGTCTAGTGGAACCCCGTCTGGCTCGGCTGATACAACCTTTGCATCTTTAATCGCGTTAATCTTCTGGTGCTATGTGGGAGTCATGCTCTGGCTCGGCTGGCGCCAGTTGGCGCGATTGCAAGCCACAGGGACTATGGCCGGTGACGACCTGATCGTGGCCGGTCCCGACGTCATGCCCCGAGCCTTCGCGGCGTGGTTCCGTTGCCGCCCCCGTGGAGCAACACTCAACCTGATCCGCAAAGAACTCCGGTTGCTCCGGCCGGTCTGGCTGTTCAGCTTGCTGTCGGCGCTGGGCTGGACGGCGCTGACAGCTGTCGAACTCTTACATCAGCGAAAACCGGCGGACGCTTTCCCAGTGGCATCTTTGGTGGTCGGTGTGTCCTGCGCCGTCATCATCGCGATTCTCGCCGGAAGCATGTCGCTGGGCGAGGAGAAGACCTCGGGACGGCATGCCTGGCACATGACCCTGCCGGTCTCGGCATGGCGCCAATGGCTCGTCAAGCTGCTCACCGCACTGTTCGTGGGCGTGGTTTGCGCAGGGTTGCTCCCGCTCCTGCTTTTAGGCGGCGGAAGACTTCTATTGGGAGCCCGCTTCCTCGGGGTGGACGCGGATTTCCCGTGGTTTTGGCTCTGCGCGATGCTGCTGCTGTGCGCCGCTTCATTCTGGTGCGCGTGCGCGGCCAGCGGGACCGTTTCCGCGGTGCTGTGGTTATTTCCGATGCTGATCGCGATCCCTCTCGCTCCTGCGGCGGCTGCCTGGATAGTGGACAAGTACGAGTGGCGATTAATGACATGCGGAGTGGCTCATAGTTCCAACTTCCGCCTGGCCGTTGGTTTGGCAAATGTCACCTACCGGTTCGCTTCAACCTTCCACCACCTCCGGTTCTACCACCCTTATCTACGGGGCGTGCCACCTCCAGCACTCCTGATCGTTTGTCTGATCACCCTGATTGTAGCGGTCATCCAGAGTTACCGCATGTTTCGAAGGCCGCTTCCGTCAGGCACCTTCTCGGTGCCGCGAAAGTTGGGCCTCCTGGTGCTACCTGCTTTTCTATTCTGTCTGTTTGGGTCAGGATGGGAGGTCTTCACCTATGCGGCTTGGAATCGTGCGGCCGCACAAGTTAGTCAGACCGAGCTCGCCATTTATTATCTGTTAGCAGAGAGCCCGAACCTCGAAACAGGACATCCTCTCGAGCTTACGGAGCAAGATCTTGGGCATACGCGCTACTTCCCGACGAAGGAATTCCCCGCGGAAACATTGCGCTGGCTCCGCAATGCGCACATCACGGTCGTTCCCCTGGGAAGGGTGGTGGAACAACGGCAGTTGACAGGGTGGTATTTCGTGGCCACCATTCGCCTCGAAAGCGGCACCGAGCTCACGCTGTCGCAGAAACCAAACGACCGCTTTACGGATTACCCCATCCCGGACGTTCGCGTCCGCTGGCCGGGCGCCACTCACGACGAACCACTGTGGGCGTGGCAATCGCCGTAAGCGGCGCAGATGGGCAACCCGGGTTTCCTATTCCCCGGGATTTCCCCGTGGGTCCGGCTTCTTCCGCCGCGCGACGAACAGGTCGAGTTTTCGATTGGAAGAGCTGCAGAGGAAAGTGAACTGCGCGCACGTCTGCATTGCAATACCGTAAATTCTTGCGGTTTGGGCAAGCATTTGGCGCGCGGGGCGGTGCGACATCTCCTGCCGGGTTAAGACGAATCATAGTTTTAGCCTGCGCGACGCGCCTTGGAGTGCGGCGGCTCGACGCCGCCTTGAAATGCAACGGAGACGGTTAGTGTCGTAATCAACGTCGGATGCGGAAGGTGGTAAGTTGCAGTCGAGTGAAAGGTAGCGAATGCACAAATTGGGGTACCGTACGTTGGAAGGCGGCGTCGAGCCGCCGCACTCC
>JARLGN010000255.1 GCA_031292775.1 Acidobacteriota bacterium
GTGTAATTATTGGTGGATGCCCGAAGGGCGCGCAGGGCGTTGCCGGCGGAATCATGCTCGTGCTCCATCATCGCCACCGGATTTTGCACGGTCCCAAAGGGCGGTGGCAGGATGGGCTCCTTCTGCATGACGGACTCCTCCATCCTTTCGATGTAAGGGAACAGGACCATCTCCTCTTTCATCAGGTGAGTGGTCAATTCCTGCGCCAGGCCCCGGAAGGTCTCGCGCAGCGGCAAAAGTTCCGGGTGGCGTTCTCCATGGACCGAGCAAACTTTATCGAACAGAGGCCCCATGCGGGCAATCTCCTCCCGGGTGTATTTGTGGTGCGTGTTTTTGATGTGGGAGATCAGGTCACCCAAAGGTTCCGTTTGCCAGTGGGTGTTCCTGGGGACGTCACTTTTCGAATGCTGTTCCGCATCGAGCGCCTCCAGCACTTTTCCGACTGGAATACTGGCGGCGCGGCAGGCTTGTTCAAGAGTTCGCTTGCCGCCGCAGCAGTAGTCGATGCCCAACCCTTCAAAGATTCTCGCTGCACCCGGCTCTTCCAGGGCTAACTCCCGCACCGTCTTCTCCAAAGTTACGCTCATTGCATCCTCCTCGCGGGCCAGGTCCTTGCCTTTTGGCCTCGCGTAATGAATTGATATTAAGGAAGTAGTGCGGGTGTGCCGATGACTTTTGTCACGGGCATAAAGAAGGTGTCAGGTCCCAGGTGCCAGGTGTCAGGGGTCAGAAAAGGGCTAAGTTAGCAGGTTGAAGATGGGGGTTGATTTTCGAATTTCGATCTTCGAGTTTCGATTTTCGAATTTCCATTTTCGGCCCCAGCCTTCGGGGGGACAGGTCACTCCGTCGCGTCATTCTCGTTTTCAAGCGCCTTTAGGTTGCAAATCAGGACGTTGCGTCCATCGATCTTCACCAACCCTTCTGCTTGCAAACGGGACAGATTCCGCGAAACCAACTCGCGGACCGTCCCGATTTGCGCCGCCAATTCCTGGTTGGTGATGGGCAGCGTCACTTCCACACCAGCGGTGGTGCGCTTGCCGGACTTTTGCCCGAGGCGCAGGAGGTAGGCAGCAAGGCGGTGGCGCACGGTGGTGAATGACAGTTCTTCAATGATTCCCACCAGGCGTCGAAGACGCGCGCCCACGATCCGCAAGACCTTAAGGGGTACTTCCGGATGAGCAAGGCAGAGCGCCTGAAAATCCTGCTTACTCACAAAGAGCAGGGTGGTGTCGTCGACTGCCGTCGCTGACGCCGGGTACGCTCCTCCATCGAAGACGGGCAACTCGGCAATTGAACTACCCGGCCCATCAATGCTGAGCACGTGTTCGCGGCCGTTGGCGGAGCTCTTGAAAATGCGAACATTGCCAGACTCAACCACATACAGCCCCGAGCACTGTTGACCTTCGCCAAATACGATCTCGCCCGCCGAGTAGTGGCGGGGAACCGTGCGCCGGGCAAGGAACTCCAACTCGTTTCCCGTCAGCCCGGAAAAGATAGCAACCTTCGCCAGCGTTTGACCTGCAGTGTGTGTGGAATCCGGCATGGTTGGAATTGTACCAGAGTGCTTCGGTCAAGAAGAATTTGAGATCCTGAAACTGTGAATTGCATCCTGGCGCGGCGCGTTATATGTTATCAGCCGGTTAGAAAGGGAAAGGGAGTCCTCCGGCAAAATGCCTATGGCGAAAGACGACCTGCCTGCCCCGTTGATTGATGGACCCGGAATTCCGTTTGGATTGGCAGGAAATTGGCCTATCCATCTCAGGAACTTCGTTGTCCGCTACCTGGAAGTTTTGTTCATCATAATTGTCGCCGTGATTGTGGTGGCAGTTTTCTATTTCCTGCCGTATAAAATCGCCTTCCTGAACCTCTTCTATCTTCCCGTGCTGTCCGCCGCCTATTTCCTGGGTAGGCGCAAAGCTGTAATGAGTGCGGTGCTTTGCCTGCTCTCCGGAGTGTTGTTCGCGTACTACCGGCCCGATTGGTTTTCGGTTGGCGACACGCGCATTGATGCCCTCCTGGTTCTGGGCACGTGGGGTGGATTCCTGATTCTCGCCAGCGCCTCGGTGGGGGCGCTCCAGGAGCGTCTGGCGCACGGGTTTGAGCAAACCCGGCAACTTTACGAGGAGTTAAAGCGGACGCAAGGGGCGGAAGAGATGAAAGAGAAAGTGGAGAAGACTCTTTACGCCTCGATGGACCCGGTGGTTGCCAAACTCGTGACCGAGGGCAAGCTTCGCTTCGAAAAACGCGAAATCAGCATTATGTTTGCCGAACTCACCAACTTTACCGGCTTTTCTGATGCGAACCGGCCCGAGGTGGTGCTGGAGGAGTTGAACCGCTTTCTCGGTTATCTTGAGCCCATCTCGGATTTATTCCGCGGGCACATTGACAAGTACATGGGTGATGGCGTCATGGTGGAGTTCGGAGCCCCAGTAGATTATGACCAGCATGCCCTTCTCGCCGTTTTGGCAGGCCTGAGAATGCAAGAGAGGTTGAAGAAGTTTGACATGCCCTGGGGTTTACGTGTGGGGATTGCCACGGGAAGCGCCATTGTTGGCATGTTGGGAGTGCGCCGTCAGGCTTATAGCGCCCTGGGCGACCGTGTCAATATCGCCAAGCGGCTCGAAGAAATCTGTGAGGCGGAAAAGATTTACATTGATGAGCCAACTTTCAAAGCAGTTGAGCCCTTTGTGACGGCGACGAAAGTGCGCAACCTCGCGTTTGGCCGGGAATCTGACCAAAAGTCTTTGGAGCAATTGACCGCGCTGGAGGAAAAACTTCGCCTTGAAGGTGAAAACGCGCAATTGCTCTTCGAATTGGGCCAAATCTGTTTCAGGATTCACGATGCCACTGCGGCTATCGGATACTTTGGACGTGCACTGGCCCTCGACCCGAACTCAACTGAAATCAAGCTCGCTTATGCCGATGCCAACATCAAGCGGGACGATTTTGAGAAGATTCAGCTCAAGGGCAAATTGCAAAAAATAGAGGTTTACGAAGTCATCGGGATCAAGGACCGATGGATGGATCCGCGTGTGATACCTCCGGCCCTCGCGGCGAAGTACCGTTCAGTGGAATCCCTCATTGAAGTTCCGGAAGACCCGGTGCTGGCCGTCGAAGCACTTGACGGCTCGGTGGGCCATTCACGGGTTGTGGCCCTTCTTTCCTACGCCATGGCGGACCGGTTGGGGCTGAACGACGGTATGAAGAAGGCAATTCTATGTGCTGGATATCTCCAGAATATCGGCAAGGAAGCGGTGCCTCATCGTATCTTGAACAGCGTGAGCAGTCTGACCGATCAGGAATCTGATTACTTGGAGAAGTACGTGCCTGCAAGTGTGGCTGCTTGCCGCCGAATGGGCTTTGTCGATTCGCACGTTCTCGAAATCGTGCTTCACCAGCATGAGATGTGGAATGGGAAGGGCTACCCCGGTCAATTAAGGGGAGAGGCGATCCCGCTGGGCGCTCGCATCACCGCCGTGGCTGACTCCTACAGCGCGCTCACTTCATGGCGGCCCTACCGTGAGGAGTGGGATTCCCGCGTCGCCCTGAATGAAATTCGCAAGGGCGGGGAAAAAGGGCGATTCGATCCCAAGGTGGTGGAAGTTCTTGATGAGGTTCTTCGGTCAGGAAACTAACCGGTGGACGCTCGTTTGGCGCCGGAGACTTGCGCTTCTAACTCGGCGACATCCAGCACAATGACCCTTCGCCGTTCCAGGCGGATGATTCCCCGGTCCACAAAGCGCCGCAAGTTGCGCGAAACCAGGTCGCGCACCGTGCCGATTTCCGCGCCGATCTCCTGATTGGTTTCTTCCAGTGGAAATTCAATCCCGCGCCGCGTGCGGACTCCCAACTTAAGCGCCCGGTCACGCAAGAACCGCGCCAGCCGATGACTGACCTCTTTGAGGGAAAGTTCTTCCACCAGGCTGGTGAGATAGCGGAAGCGCCAGGCCAGTGAGCGAATGACGGCGAAAGCCACCTCCGAGTTCCGCTGGCACAACTCCAGAAATTCGCGCTTGGGTAGAAAGAGAAGAGTGGAATCCTCCACCGCCAGGGCGGAGGCGGGGAAGGTGCCGCCATCGAAAACAGAAAGTTCGCCCACGGTTGAGCCCGGGCGCTCAGTAACCAGCACCTGCTCGCGGCCATTTTCCGCCATCTTGAAGAGTTTGATGGCCCCCGATTGCACCACAAACAGGCCTTCGCACGGATCGCCTTCTCCCACCAGGATTTCGTCCTTCATGATCCGCCGGACCACACAATGGCTGGCGAGGACCTTCAGGTCCTCCAGCGGCAACACGGCAAAGAACGAGACCCGGCGCAGGGTCTCCACCGGATCCAGAGCGGGAACGGTCATCATCCGAAGCTCGGAAGGCATGATGTGCGGTGCAACCTTAATCGAAGGAGTAAGCAGAAGCCCGAAAGAACCAGCTTATCAAAACCTCCAGGGAAAGGCACGACTTAAGTCATCGCGCCGCGCCGCGCCGGCACGTATGCTTCCGATACTGAGGGTCGGCCCGATCATGAAACCAGGCGCGCCCTCCGGAGGAAAAACTCATGGCGTACATTATCGCTGAACCCTGCGTCAACACCAAAGACACCGCCTGCGTGGACGTCTGCCCTGTTGACTGCATCCACCCGCGCAAAGACGAAGCGAACTTCGCTGAAATGGCGCAACTCTATATCGATCCGGTGGAGTGTATTGACTGCGGCGCCTGCGTTCCGGTTTGCCCTGTCTCCGCAATTTTCCCTCTGGATGACCTGCCGGAAAAGTGGAAGAGTTTCACTGAGGTCAACTCGCAGTATTACCAGAAATAAAGAACCATCCGCTTGGAACAGACGGCGCCGTGCGGATCCTCGCGCGGCGCCCCTCGCTTGAATTATTGAGACACTACTGACAACGTCGGCGCGTGCTTCCACGCGTGGTGTGGAGGCTGGGGCCCGCGTATCTCCATCTGATCGCGTCCCCTGGGAGTGACTCTACCTTACGGGCCAGTGCGCGGCGGGAAGCCCCACCCACGCAATTAAATCCATACTTCTCATCCTTCGCCCATCCAAGCCCCGTACGGCTTAAGGGACTCAACGTTGTCGCACACGGCCTTGATGGCGGCGGTGATGGGTACAGCCAGAACCAGGCCGAACCCTCCCCACAACCAGGACCAGAACATCATGGATATCGTCACCGCCAGGGCATTCAGGTTGACGCGTTGGCCCACCAATTTGGGTGTGAGGATGTTGACGGCCAGGAAGTGAACCAACGCAACCGCTACGCCGATGACGATGAAGGGGCCGGTAGTGTCGTATTGCATCAGCGCCACCAGCAAGGGAGGGAGAATCCCCAAAGCCACGCCGATATAGGGGACCAGGCTGAGAAGCGCGGCAAGGGGTCCCATTAACAAGGCGTATTGGAGATGGATGATGGCGAAAACCGGGGTGATGATGCAGGCGGAAATGAGCCCCACGAACAAATTCCCCACCACGAATTGACGCAACATGCGGGCAATGGCATGAATCACATCTTCCGCCTGCTGGCGGCGCTGGATGGGGAAAAGGTTCAGCGACGCCGCCCACATCTGGTTTTTTGAGGTGAGCATGAAAAACACCAGGAACGGGATAAACATCACGGTGACGGCAAATGCGTACACTGATCCGATGCCGCGCAACAGGAATTGCGCATAGGGGGACTCCTGCTGCAGTCGCACCATAGGCATGTTCGCCTCTGGGGAAGCGGGGATGATGGTTTGCGTGCTCTGCTGGATGTTGTGTGCCGTCAATTGAATGTGCGCGGTGATTTGTTTGAGCCGGGCGACCAGCTTGGGCATCTCATCAAAAAAAGCCTGCGTCCGGTCATAAACCGCATAGATAAGCAGGTACGCAACCGTCAGCATCAGAAGCACCATGAGGAGCGAAGCCAACCAGCGCGGAACGCGGTACATCTCCATAACCCTGACTCCCGGGTCAAGGACCGAGGCGATCAGGATAGAACAGATCAGGGTGATGACCACCGAACTGGCGTAGTAGATGCAGCCAAAAAGCACGGCAATGGCGATGATCCGTACGCTGGCGGAAGCGGATGCCGTTAAGGGATTTTCAGTAGGGGTTTCAGCCATGCATTGTGCTCCCGAAGGGGATTCTAGCTTGCCGCGCTGGGAATTGCCAGAAAAGAGCCGGGGCACTCCAAATTAACAACGTAAGGGGCATGGAGATAGGCATAGTATACGGGCGGTTTTCAATTACCGTGAGAACACTGGAACCTCCTTTCAGGTGGGAGAGACAGGGAAGGTAACCGTTCTCCGGGCATCGCAAGAGTGACATGAAGCTCTCAAGATGGAATTAGCTGAGCTCGTCCGCAACCCTTCTGGGGTCAGGGATCGTTGCAACCTTCGGTACGCCGCTGGTGGCGATGGACCGGGGCCCCCGTGCTCCAGGCGAAGCCGGTCAGGGTGTGGTAACCCTAACTTTTCGCGTAAGTTACCGTTGTGGTAGTACTGTCAAGTGAACAGCGTAAGGGTGCCTTGGGGTCCTAAAGAAACCGGTTGTGGACAACATCCTATGGTATTAAACTCGCGTTGTCGGTAAGTGCTGTTTTCACTGGAGCTGGATGCTTGAGAGTTTCGCATTCTTAAGTCACGCCCTGCGGAAACAAGCCGGCCGAAACCACTCTTGTCCGCTGTGCCAGGAAGTAGTGTGGCCGGCGGGATCGCAGAAAATTCACGGGGGTAGGCGCCGGGAAGCACTTGCCTCTCGGAGCTTGCCTGTCGGCCTACAATGAGGGACTCCCCGGCCGGAGCCACCATGTGTGTCCACCGGCCGCAATGGCGATTAACGGTGCTTCTTTCGGGAGCGGCGCTCCTGGGGGTGGTATTGTGTTTCGCGTCCCCGCTGCCTTCCACACAGTCGGTTCGCGGCGAAGTCATCGACGAAAAAAACGTTCCCCTTCCTGAAGCCGTTTGCACCTTGACCAGCCGACTGCTTCCCGGAGACGGTCTCACCGTCAATACCGACTATAAAGGCCAGTTCGCCTTCCATGGCTTGCAGCCCGGCGAGTACTCTCTGCTTTGCGCTGCCAGCGGCTACGAGCCAATAAAGCGTGTCTTGGAAGTGACGGGCGTTCCTCCACCGGACCTGCAGATGGTTTTGCCACGGGAAGTGGTGCTGCACCAGACGGTGGAAGTCCGGGAGCAGGCGGCCACCGTCTCGACGGAGCAGGGCGCGCCTTCCGCCAAACTGGGCGGGACCCAACTCGGCAACTTGCCGCTCCTCCAACAGAAATTTAAAGCCGCACTGCCTTATCTGCCGGGGGTGATTCGTACGCCCGATGGAAAGATCAACATTAAGGGTGTTCCCGAGAGCCAGGGTCAATTGCTCGTCAATTCGGCGGAGACTTCGGACCCGGTGACAGGAAACATGGCCATTGATATTCCTGTCGTCGCCATCGATTCTCTGCAGGTTTACAAGAACGCCTACGATGCGCAGTATGGAGGCTTTACGGGCGGACTTACAACGATCCATACCCGGCCGCCGGCGGAACGGTGGGAATTTGAGGTGCAGAACGTTCCTCCCAATCCTCGCATTAAGGGTGGCTCGCTGAGGGGAATCGCGGATTTCAATCCCCGCTTGTACTTCACCGGCCCGTTAATTGCCAACCGATTGACCTTTTCCGAGACACTGGCCTATGACATCGATAAACAGCCGGTGCGGGGGCTGGCATGGCCGCACAACGAGATTTGGACACACGATTTCAATTCCTTCAGCAATTTTCATTACGTATTTTCCCCCCGGCATTTGTTGATGCTCACCACCAGTGTGTTTCCCCTGCGCCGTCAATTTGACAATATCAATTCGCTGGTTCCCCTGGCCGCCTCCTCTGATTATGGCCAGCATGGTTTCAAGGTCACCCTGACGGATCAATACGTAACCAGCGGCGGGGGAATTTTCACGACCCTTGTTGACGGAATGAAGTTCGACAGTTGGGGCCACGGGGAGGGCGGGGCAAATATGCTGGTCACGCCCAATGGCTGGGGGGGTAACTTTTTCAATGCCTACCGGCGCAACAGCGAGCAGGAACAATTTGCCGAGACGTACAAACTTCCCCGGCTGAAAGGGTGGGGACAGCACGAGTGGACGCTGGGCGTGGGTTTCCTGAACCGGACTTATGAAGGCAGCAGCCAATCCCGAACCGTCAGCCTGCTGCGACCCGACGGGACGGTGACGGAGCAGATCGATTTTCTCGGTCCGGGCATGCTGGCGGCACGGGATTTCGAAGGGTCGCTCTTTGTGGCGGATCACTGGGTGCCCGACGACCGCTTTTCTCTCGATCTTGGCATGCGTTATACCTCCCAGTCTCTGGGCCACGCGGCGAACGTGGCTCCTCGTGTGGGAATTGCCTATACCCCCGGACACGATGGTAAGACGGTCTTCCGCGGCGGCCTGGGCCGTTTCTACGGGCATACCCCTCTGCTCGCCGGGAATTTCACCATGTACCCATCCCGCCAGGTCAGCACATTTGATGACCAGGGGACTCTTGTGGGATCTCCGATTACCTACGTGAATGCCTACGGGACCCTTAATCGCCAGGGGGGGGTGGCAGCCACGGCGGGTTTCCCGGGAAATGTGCCCTACAACTGGTCGTGGAGCCTGGAGGCGGACCGCGAGTTGAACCGCCGCGTGATGCTGCGCCTGAGCTATATTTCCAGCCGTGCATTCGACCAGTACATCGTTAACCCGGTTGCCGGTCTGGCCACGGGCCCTGCCATGCTGCTGACTCCCAACGGCGGTTCCCATTACAATGAACTGGAATCCACCGTGCACATCCGCCTTACTGGAATTACCGAATTGAACGTCTCCTACGTCTTCAGCAAAGCGCGCGGCGATCTGAATACTCTTTCCCAATTGTTTGTACCATTTGAGCAGCCGGTCATTCGTTCCGACGCCTATACCAACCTGGGGTCCGATATTCCCAATCGCATTGTGAGCTGGGGACGATTTAAGACGCATCTGTGGGGAATCGAAGCCGGCCCCGTCATGGATTACCATTCCGGATTTCCGTACGCGCCCGTGGATGTCCAGCAGGATTACATCGGCACCCCCAATACCCGGCGATTCCCTCAATTCTTTTCACTCGACATGAAGCTGACCAAGGAATTTCACCTTCCCCTGCCCTTGTTCAAGAACCATCTGATGCGCGGATCCCTGACCGTTTTCAATTTGTCGAATCATTCCAATCCCCGTGATGTTTTCAACAACACCTCCTCCCAGTTCTACGGCCATTTTGTTGGCAATCAACACCGCTTCTTTGATAGCTCGCTCGACATAATCTATTAACTTAAGTTCTCAGCCCCGGACGGCCTGTAGCCTTTGCCTCCACTTGGTTGTTAGAATTGTAATTCGCACTGCGCCGGGGCATCGCACAACTCGATCAATTGGGTTCAAGGCATGAATCCCCTGACCTCTGGAAAACCGGTACTGGTTTTTGACGGTGATTGCAGCTTCTGCCGCCTTTGGATCGACCGGTGGCGCCAGCTCACCGACGACCGGATTCAATACGCGCCCTTCCAGGAGGTGGCGGGCCAGTTTCCGGAAATTCTGCGTGAGACCTTTGCCCTCGCCGTGCAACTGATCCTTCCTGACGGCAAGGTCTTTAGCGCCGCGCACGCGGTTTTTCATACGCTCGCGTTGGTTCCGGGCCTCGCCTGGATGCTCTGGCTCTATCAGCATCTTCCCGGATTCGCCTTCATAACGGAGTTCTTCTACCGGTTCGTAGCGCGCCACCGGAATCCTCTTTATCGTCTCACGCGCATTTTGTGGGGGAAGCATTTTGAACGGCCATCGTTCTCGCTTGCCACCTGGTTATTTCTGCGCCTGCTGGGCGTGACTTATTTCTTCGCGTTCCTTTCACTTGCCACCCAGGTCAGCGGATTGATCGGGGGAAAAGGCATCCTGCCGGCTGCGCAATTTCTCGCCATGGTCAGTTCGCGCGTGGGCCCGGAGCGCTACTGGCTGTTCCCCACGCTTGCCTGGCTGAGTTCAAGTGATGCGGCATTTCATGTGATTAGCGTGGGTGGCGTCATCGGCTCCCTGCTGCTTATCTTCGACATCGCCCCGGCTTTGGTTTTGTCCCTCTTGTGGATGCTCTACCTTTCCTTGGTCACCGTGGGGCAGGATTTCTTGTCCTTTCAGTGGGACAACCTTCTGTTGGAGGCCGGCTTCCTGGCGCTTTTTATCGCTCCCTGGCATCTTTGGCCGCTTGGAAGAAGCAAGGTTCCTCCTCCCAGGATCGCGCGATGGATGCTCTGGTTCCTGCTCTTTCGGCTGATGTTTTCCTCGGGAGTGGTCAAGCTTACCAGCGGCGACACCACGTGGCGAAATCTGACGGCGCTGGACTACCACTACTACACGCAGCCACTGCCCACCTCCATCGCCTGGTACGTCCACCTTGCCCCGCCCTGGTTTCATCATGGGTCGGTGGTATTCGTACTCTTCATCGAACTCGCCGTTCCATTTCTGATTTTCGCACCCCGTCTTTGGCGATTCGCCGGGGGAGGCATCTTAATCCTCCTGCAGCTTCTCATCGCCCTGACGGGGAACTATGCCTTTTTCAATCTGCTTGCCATCGCTTTGTGCGTCCTGCTGTTTGATGATGCCGCATTGTCGCGATTCTTCCCCCGCGTCGTGGCGGATCGCATGCGCGTCGCAACTAACCACTCCCGGCGTTTTTCCGTTCGCCGCTGGGTAACGGTTCCCATATTGTTGGTCATCTTCGCGGCCGGACTGCTTCAACTTGCGGATCTGTTTGCCGTCCAGTGGTTGCCGCCCCCGGCGTTCCAGTTCCTCGCTGAACTTGAGCCTGTGCGCGTCGTCAACGGGTACGGCCTGTTTGCCGTCATGACCACGTCCCGCCCGGAAATCATCATCGAGGGCAGCAACGATGGCAACACCTGGCGGGAGTATGAATTCAAATTCAAGCCCGGCGACCTGCGGCGAGCCCCGCGCTGGGTGGCGCCTCTTCAGCCGCGTTTGGATTGGCAAATGTGGTTCGCGGCGCTGGGCGACTACCGGAGTTCGCCCTGGTTCAGCCGCCTTCTGCTTCGGTTGCTGGAAGGCTCGCCACCTGTGTTGGCACTGTTTGAGCGGAACCCTTTTCCGCAGTCGCCCCCCAGATATGTTCGCGCGTTGATTTATGATTATCAATTCACAACTTGGTCTGAGCGCCGCGTACAGGGCGAATGGTGGCAGCGCCGCCTGCTGGGAGGTTACTTTCCCGCCGTGACGCTGAACCGGAGCGAGAACGGTGAGACGCACTGAAAGGGCTTAACAGGCTGCGGAAAAACGCCTCACCGTGGTTAACAACTCCGTCCGTCGGCTGACGGACACCCTTCCTTATCTGAGTTGATCTTTACCCATATCTTTGGCCGGACACCGGGGGTGAACGCGTCAGCTCTCAACCCCGAAAGGGTTGAAATTGAGTAGCCGTGGGCAAGGTCACGTTTTCTGTGACCGCCGCCCACGGACCGTGAGCCCCGGATTTTATCCGACCCTGAAGGGGTCGAACCCATCGTCCGGCCCCGTCAGGGCCGAGAGATTCAAAATGCGCCGACCGTGGGTTTCACCCACGGCTATTCACGTCTCTCCCCTTCGGGGTGAAGTCAATTCCCCCCGGTGTTCAGCAGAAGATGTGGGGCAAGTTCAGCTCATATGAGGAGGGGTGGCGCGCCGAGTGACGGGGTGGTGATGAACCGGGTTGGTGCTGATCATGACAGCACAAATGAGTTTTTCCGCAGCCTGTCAAGCCACGAGTTGCAAGCGACGGTGAGAGCCGGTAAACTGTGGGCAACGTTGACATTCAGCGGTAAGTTGGTGAGCCATGGAAAGCGAGCACCGTCGTTCACTGCGCATCATGTTCAGCATCCCGGTGAGCGTCCGGGGTGAAGATGACAAGGGCACTCCGTTCGAAGCGGCTGGGCGCACGATCACGCTAAACCGCCATGGTGCGCGCATCCAGATCTCACATGCGCTTGAGCCGGGCCAAACTATTCACGTCATCAATCAGGCCAATGAAGAAGA
>JARLGN010000256.1 GCA_031292775.1 Acidobacteriota bacterium
AGAAGCGGCAGGTTGGCGAAATCCGCGGCGCCCTGAAATCCGAAGTGCGGACCCAGCCACGTAAGGGTGCGGTGAATCAGGTAGAATCCCAATACCATCGCGGCGCCCTGAATGGCGATCAATTGAAAGATATGGCGGTGGACGTGATGGCCGAATTCGTGCGCCAGTACCGCCTCGACTTCCTCATCCTGAAATTGTTGCAGAAGCGTGTCCGATAGAATAATCCGCCGCGTGTTACCCAGTCCCATCAAGGCGGCGTTGGCCTTCTTGCTCTTCTCGCTGAGTTTCCATTCAAACACGCCTTTCACCTGGGTGCCTGCGCGCCGCGAGAGTTCCAGTAAACGCTCCGTCAAGGAAGGATTCTCCAGAGGCTTAAACTTAAAGAAAATCGGGAGGATGAGGACTGGCGCGAGATTGGCAAGCAGGACGAAGAACACCAGGGCGCCGATGGCACACACAATCCACCAATGTTCCGGCCAGCGCCGGATGGCCACATAGAGCAGTTCCATCGCCACCACGCCGAGCGTGCCCCCCACGGCAAGACCTTTCAATTGATCCTTTACCCAACCCGCCAGCGTCAAGTTGGAGAGTCCGTAGCGATGCTCCAGCCAGTAGCCGCTCAGGAAGTTCAGCGGCAGTCCGATGGATTGAGAGATGGCTCCGAAAAGGACCAGGTAAATCAGCAAAGCAAGCCATGGGCGCAGGGTGTAGTGCAACGCCAGGCTTCGCATAGCCACCGACCATCCGGTGAAAAGAAGAATGAGAAGCAGCACAAGGTCAACAAGGTACTCCGCCACCCCCAGGATGCGGCCCGTTCGGTGATAACTCTTCACGCGCGCCGAATCCTCAACGCGTTCATTACCAGCCGTAGTGGGGGTTTCATTGCTCATGGCAAGCCTGGACCATCGCCTGGAGATTTTCGAGCGGCACCGACGGAAGAATGGAGTTCGCCGCCGCAACAATATAACTGTTTCCAAAGGGACGGCCAAGAGTATTGATCGTCCAGCGAACCATATCCTTCACTTCCTGGGGGCTATAATCTTCCAAACGTTGGTCGTCGATTCCGCCGCTGAAAGACACTTTCCCACCAAACTGGCCTGCAACTTCCGCAAGATTTAAGGGGCCCGGTTGCAGCGGGTCCAGGATGTCCACTCCGACTTCAATCAAATCCGGGATGATGGAGGCAACGTTGCCGCAACTGTGAAACCAAACGTCTTTACCCCAGCGATGAACCTCCGCGAAAATTCTCCGGTAATATTCTTTGAAATGGCGCCTCCACATCGCCGGTGAAATCATCAGCGAGTCCTGGGAGCCCCAGTCATCGGAAAGGAAAATGGCGGAAGCATCTGTTTTCCCCCATTCCTGAATCAATCCGATGGCGTATTGGGTCAGGGCTTCGCATAGGCGGCCGATTTCTTTCTCATGGGTATAGAGGTCCTCGAACACGCAACCCATGCCCCGCAAGGCGAAAAGGCGTTCGAAGAGGGTGAGATTCAGAACGCCCACGCAGTATTTGCTGGACCCGTGCCTGTCCAGCACGGGTAACGCCGCGGCCAATCGTCCGGGCTCATGAGGGTTGGGCATTCGGTCGCGCAAGTAATCGTCAAGTTGGGACCAATCCTCGATGGGATGATTGATCGGATTCGCCCCCACTCCGTCCGCGGAATGTTTCCATCCGATTCCCCATTCATCAACCCATTCCTTTTCCTGCATCAGAGCCTCGGCGTTGCTGAGGTTGCCGGCATGATCGGGAGATTGATATCCCAGGGCGAACTCATAAGGCAGGGCAAACACCACGTCGTCGGGGAACTGGCAGAGAAGATCAGCCAGATCATCGCCATACTTAACGATCACATCCATGGAAAAGCGATTCAACCGAGTGAGGCAACGGTCGGAACCCTCTCTCCGCAGGGCCTTCCTGACCCGCTCCTTGTTGGGGGGACTCGCCAGTTGCGCGGCGTCAACTCGTTCCTTGAAGCGAATCACAATATCTTCCACGACGCTCAGAAGCAAGGTTCGATAATCGGCAGAATCAGAATTTGCCATGAACACCTCATCAGCCAACTGCCCCACGGATCTGGGGAGTTGGCCCGGATTCTAGTGCGGGAGCAGCCCGCATGGATGGAATGCGGCTGCTTACTGCCGCGTTGGCCCCAGCCAGCTTGCGGGCTGGAAATTCTGATCTCGGTGCGAATTCCCACGAGTGCGCTCGCGGGCAAAACGTGGGGGCCGATTGGTCCCGCCACCACTCCTAAATCTCGCCTCCAAGTCAACCGTAACGCCGGAATCCTGCCGGCACCGGAAAATGCCGCCAGGATGGCGGCGCTATTCTTTTGTTGTTGCAATTCCCTTTATTCTATCAAGGCTGGTTCACTATGGGGAAGGAAAAGCCGCGGACCTACAAAACGGGTCTGCATTGCGATATCGTAAATTCTTGCTATCTTGACAAGCACTTGGTGGGCAGAGCGTTGCGACATCTCCCGCCGGGTTAAGACAAGTCATCGTTTTAGCCCGCGCGAAGCGCCTTGGAATGCCGGTCGATCTTAATTGGATCGGGATTCAATCTTGATGAGTACAGGCAGCGACAAAGGCGGCGTCGAGCCGCCGCACTCCAAGGCGCTTCGCGCACTCAGCTTGCACGAGGTGCCTCTTCCCTTGGCGCGTCTCTACGACTTCTGATGACAGGTTTGGTTGCGGCTCCGCCGCGCTGCGCTACACGGCCGTTGCAATTCCCTTCATTTCATCAAGCAGGGCTTTAACCTGCTCGCGCGACGGCGCTTCGGAATAGAGACGCAAGAGGTTCTCCGTTCCCGAAGCGCGAACCAGAAGCCAGGCGGAATCTCCAAACAGCATCTTGGCGCCATCCAGATCTTCCACCGAGGTCACCTTCAGCCCGGCAATTTCCTTGAACTTCCCCTGTGCCACTTGCTTCACCAACTCCTGAGCCCTGGCAAGGTCCACTTCCAAATCGACGCGGGCATAGAAGTGCGGCCCGAATTCCCGGCTCAAATCCTCCACCAACTCGCCCAGGGTCCTCTTCTTTTGCGCCATCACTTCCGCCAGAAGAAGTGAGTTCAGGATGCCGTCGCGTTCCGGCAGGTGCCCCTTCACGCCGATGCCGCCGCTTTCTTCACCGCCAATCAAAACATCGTGGCTCAGCATCAACTCGCAGATGTACTTGAACCCGATGGGCGTGACGTGCAGTGGGAGTTGGTATTTGCGCGCCATTTTATCGATCATCTGGGTGGTGGAAAATGTTTTCACCACTTCCCCGCGCAACCCCAGGTCTTCCACCAGATGCTTGAGAAGTATGCAGAAGATCTTGTGCGAATCGATGAACTCGCCCGTGCGATCCATGGCTCCGATGCGGTCGGCGTCGCCGTCGGTGGCAAAGCCGCCATCGAACTTGCCCTCCATCACCGCGCGGCGCAGGCCCTCCACATGCGGTTCAATGGGCTCAGGGTTCATGCCCGGGAAAAGCGGATTGTGCTCCGAGTGAATTTCGCGGAAGGGGATTCTCGCCTCGATGAAGAGCCGCGCAATGCAGCCTCGCCCGGCCCCAAACATCGGATCGATGACGAACCTCTGGCCGGAGGCGCGGATCCGGTCCAGGCTGGCTAGCTGCTTGAGCCGTTCGAGGTAGGGAGTGGTGAGGTCAACAACCTCCACGGAGGCGGCCTTGACTTTGCGCGGCGGCGTGCCAGCGCGATCGAGGCGATGCAGATGGGCTTCAATGCGCTGGATAATCGCCGGGTCCGCCGAGCCGCCATACGGCGCTTTGAACTTGATGCCATTCCATCGGGCAGGGTTGTGGCTGGCGGTAATCATCACGGCGCCCGCGGTTTTCCTGGTGACCACCGCATAACTCACCGCGGGTGTGGGAGTGCCGGCGTTCGCAAGCCAAACCGGAATCCCCTCGGCGGAAAGCACGTTGGCGACGGTCAAGGCGAATTCCGCCGAAAGAAAACGCGTGTCGTAGCCGACGATCAGGCCGCGCTTGGGTTCGCTTTCTTCGCAGACATACTGGGCGATGGCTGCCGCCACCCTTCGCACGTTGGCAAAGGTGAAGTCGTCCGC